>JAFAHL010000506.1 GCA_019237215.1 Hyphomicrobiales bacterium
GATATGGCGGTCACGAACACGGTGAGATTCGCCCGGATGACGGTATGGCTGTCGGAACTCGCCAGCAGATAAAGGATGACGGGAGGCGCGCCGACGCTGGTCGCGCCGAGCAGCACGCCGACGATGCTTCCAAGCGCAAGGGAGGTCGCGGGTCGCGGTGGTCGCGAATAGCGCAGGCCCGAGAAGAGGGCGAGCGCGAACACGACAACGACGCCAGCGATCACCTTGCGCATGATAAAGGCATCGACATTGACAAGGAGGTAGCCGCCGATCGGAACGGTGACGCAGGCGGGGATCGTCAGATAAAGCAGCACCCGCCGGTTGAACCGCGGCCATGCATCCGGGAACATGATGAGGGCGGCCGCGGTTTCCAGCGTCAGCGCCGTCACGACCGCCTGCACCGGCCCGAGCATGGCGCTCAACAGCGGCGCCATCAGCGCGGCGCCGCCGAAGCCGGTGATGCCGCGCATGAAGCCTGCGAGCATCACCACGCCGCCGACCAAGAGATGCTGCATCTCCATGCGTCGTGTCAGGTGGTGAGGATGCCGCCGTCGACCGGGATCACCGCCCCGGTGATGAAGGCGGCGCGATCGGAAGCCAGAAACGTCACCAGGTCAGCGATATCCGACAGGGCAGCGAGCCGGCCGAGCGGGATTCGCGCGACGATGCGCTGGCGCATGTCATCCGTCAGCGCCGCACGGGTCATTGCCGTGTCGACGACGGCCGGTGCCACCGCATTGACCGTAATGCCGAGCGGGCCGAGCTCGCGCGCCAATCCCATGGTCAATGCCACGACGCTCGCCTTGGTGGCGCCGTAGATGGTGTTGCCGAGCGAGCCGCCGCCGCGCATGGCGGAAACGGATGCAATATTGATGATGCGCCCCGCGCGCTGGCGGGTCGTCGCCGGCATCGCCGCCTTTACGCAATTGAGGATACCCGCGACATTGACGCGCGCAACGCGATCCCATTCCGAAGCGGGGAGGTCGGCAAACCGACCGGTCGAAAGGAGGCCGGCCGCGTTGACAGGATGTCCAGCCGTCCTGCCGTTTTCTCGACCTGCGCGAAGGCGGCGAAGACCGCGGCCGCGTCGGCGACGTCCACGACGAGGGCGGTTGCGGCGTGCCCGTGGGACGACAGCGCCGTCGCGGCGCTCGTTGCGGCGGCGCGGTCGCGGTCGGCGAGCCACACCGAACACTCTTCACTCGCAAGGGCGCCGGCAATGGCCTCACCAATGCCCGCGCCCGCGCCGGTGACCACAGCAACGCGACCTTTCAGATTGAGGTCCATGCGGGGGCGCTTTTGCGGATACGCAACGACTCGTCATGCCTACTTAGCGGGCTTCAACCCCGGCACAACATTGTCCGCCGTCATATCGCGCTTGTGCATGTCGCCCATGGCGAACACCGAGGCCGCGCTGATCATGCTGACAACCAGGATGTAGGCGCAGATCAGCCACGGCTTGTTGCCGCCGGCCGGCAGCAGCGATGTGGCGATGATGGGCGTCAGGCCGCTCGCGAATATTCCCGAGAATTGATAGACGAACGAGATGCCGGTGTAGCGCACGCGCGTGTCGAACAATTCCGAGAACAGCGCGGCCTGCGGCCCGTAGACCGCCGGGTACACGAAGGCGAATGGCACGGTAATCGCCAACCAAACAAGGATCGGCGACTTCGTCTCCATCAGCCAGAATGCCGGAAACGACAGGATGCCGATCAGCAGTCCGGCGAGGGCGAACATGCGCCGCCGGCCGATGCGGTCGGAGAGGTTGCCGTAGATCGGCAGCATGAAGATCATGAGCGCGGACGAGATCATCACGCCGGCGAGCGCCGTCTGCCGCGGCAATTGCAACGCGCCGGTGACGTAGGCGATGATGAAGACGCCGTAGATGTTGAACGTCACGCCTTCGATGTAACGCGCGCCGAGGCCAAGCAACGTGTTCCAGCCGTGCGTGCGTATCAGCTCGAAGAAGGGGACATGCACGATCTTGTGCGCCTGTTGCAGGCCCGTGAACGCCGGCGTTTCCATGATCCTCAATCGGATATAGAGGCCGATCGCGACCAGCACGGCGCTGATGAGAAACGAAATGCGCCATCCCCAGGAGAAGAAGTCGTCTTCCGGCAGGAAGGACAGCAGATAGACCATGCCGGAGCTCAGCAGCAGCCCGGCGGGCACGCCGACCTGCGGCCAGCTTCCATAGAACCCGCGCTTGCCAGCGGGTGAATGCTCCACGGCCATGAGGACGGCGCCGCCCCATTCACCGCCGATGCCGATCCCTTGAAGAATGCGCAGGACCAGCAGCATCGCCGGCGCCCAGATGCCGACGCTGGCATAGCTCGGCAAGAGCCCGATCAGAAACGTGGCGATGCCCATGATCAATAGCGTGAGCACCAGCACGGTCTTGCGCCCGATGCGGTCGCCATAATGACCGAAGATGATGCCGCCGATCGGGCGGGAGAGAAACCCGACGAAGAACGTCGCGTAGGCGAGCAGCGTGCCGGCGATCGGATCGAAGTTGGGAAAGAACAGCTTGTTGAGCACGATCGGCGTCACCACGCCGTAGAGAAAAAAATCGTACCACTCGATGGTGGTGCCGATAGCGCTGGCCAATGCGATCTTGCCGATCGACATGCCGGCTTTGCCCTGTGATATCGCTTGCATGTCCCTCCCCCTTTATTTCGCCGTCGGCTTGCGTGCCGGCGGCAGTTGCAAGATCTGTCGAGCCTCCGCCGGACCCGCCGGGCGCCGTCCCTTGGTCGCGCACAAGTCGGCAACGCGCGCGACCAGTTCCGCATTGCTGCGGGCAAGGCGCGCCTTGTCGAACTTGATGTTGTCCTCGAGGCCGGTACGGACGTGGCCGCCGAGTTCCAGACACCATTCATTGACTTCGAGCTGGTGGCGGCCGATGCCGGCAGCGGCCCAGGTGGCGTCGGGCATAAGGTCCTTGAGCTCGTCGATAAGGAATTCGAGCAGCTTTCGCCGCGCCGGCAGAGCGTTTGGAATGCCCATGACGAATTGCACGTGGCATGGCCGCTTGAGCAAGCCGCGGTCGGCGAGCGCCTTCGCGTTGTAGAGCATCGCGACGTCGAACACCTCGATCTCCGGCTTTACATCGCAGGCGAGCATCGTGCTTGCGAGGTCGTCCACGAGCTGCGGAGGATTCTCGTAGATCTGCTTGGGGAAGTTTACCGAGCCGGTCGCGAGCGACGCCATATCCGGCTTGAGGTAGAGCATTTTCCCGCGCTCGCTCTGCTCGCGCCCGCGTCCGCCCGTCGAGAACTGGATGATCATGCCGGGACAGTGATTCGACACGCCCTCCTGCACTCGGCCGAACAAGGCTGGATCGGAACTCGGGCTCTCGTCGGGATTGCGAACGTGGATGTGAACGACGGAAGCGCCCGCTTCAAAGGCTTCCTGCGTCGACTCGATCTGCTCGGAGGGGGTCACCGGGACGGCGGGCGTGTCGGCCTTGCGCGGGATCGCCCCGGTGATCGCAACGGTGATGATCGCGGGTTGGGACATGCTGGACGTGCTCACGCGTGCTGAACGAAGTGGAAGCTGCGAATATCGCGGCGCTGCGCGATCTCCTTGATCAGGGTGATAAGCGGCGTTCGGCCGAGCGGATATTCCGTCGCGATCGGGCCCGCCGCTTTCAACGCGTCGAATTCGGAGCGCGGATAGAACGCTGCCAGCAGCAGGTCGTCGTCGCAGGCGAATGGTCCGCGTTCGCGCCGCAGTTTCGGAATGGCGGGTTCGAGCAGGTCGCCGGGGCGGCCCCTGGCCGACTCGGCCCCGTTGGCAATGCGGTCGTAGAGGTTCGGATCGATGGAACCGGCGATCTCGCCGTAATAGCCGAGCACGTATTTGCGCACCTCGTCGGGCACGGTGCCGTAGCGTTCCTTGCCCATCACGTTGAGCACGGCCTGCGTCATCACGAACTGGGCAAACGGGCTGACGATGATGGGATAGCCGAGTTCGCAGCGCACGCGCGCCGATTCCTCCAGCACCTCGGGCAGGCGATGGGCAATGCCGAGCGTCGCGAGCTGCGACTTGAGGTTCGAGACCATGCCGCCGGGCATCTGATGCTCGTAGTGAAAGGCATCGTGTTCGGCGATCTGCCCGACCGGCTTGTTCTCGCGCCGCGCGATGTAGTTCAACCGCTCCGCGACCTCCGCCACCGGCGCGAGGTCGACTGGGATCGTAAAGCCGCCGCGCCGGGCGTTGTCGACCAGACTTTCAGTCGCCGGGTGCGAGGCCCCATTCGCCAGTGTCGACGTTGCCGTATGCACCACGTCGACGCCAAGCTCGATCGCGCGCAATGCGGTGTAGGGCGCAAGCCCAGTGAGACAGTGCGAGTGAAGATGCAAAGGCAACCCGACGCACGCCGCTTTGATCGCCGGCACCAGCGTCGCCGCCCGTTCCGGCGTCAGCAGGCCGCTCGGGTCCTTGATGAACACGGCATCGACGCCGAGCGTGACAAGCTCGCGCGTCTTGCGCGCATAATAGTCGTCAGTGTGAACCGGGCTGACCGTGTAGACGACGCCGCCGACGGTATAGAGCCCGACCTTCCTGGCGGCGCGCACCGGCACTTCCATGTTGCGCATGTCGTTGAGCGCATCGTAGGGCGTGTGATAGCGGATGCCGTTGGCGAAGATCCGCTCGGCCGTGAGCTCGACGATGTCGTCGGCGAAGAACTCGAAGGTGAACAGGCTCTGCCCGCGCGTCATGACGATCAGCGGCGTTTCTGTCACCCAGCCGCTGACGATGCGCATGCGCTCCCACGGGTCCTCGCGCAGATAGCGCACGCAGACGTCGAACACCGCGCCGCCGACGAGATCGATCGCCTCGAAGCCGGCACGGTCGAGCCGCGGCGCCAGTTCCGCCATCATCGCCGTGGTCATCCGCGTCGCCCACAGGCACTGATGCGCGTCGCGCAGCGTCACGTCGACGAGTTGGATTGTCCGGTCCGCCATTACTGCGCCATCTGCTGCTCGACCCATCGCGTGTGGACTTTGCCGCCGGCAAACTGCGGCCGCGCGATCAGGCGTTCGAGCGCACTCGCCGTCTCGATCAGAGCAGAGGCATGCAAGTCGCTGGCGCTGGCCGGCGCAGGGCCGATGCAGACCGCGTGGCCAGCCACCCAAACGTGCGGCGAATTCGCATCGGCCGTGGAATGAACCGCCACGCTCTCGAGGCCGAGGCGGCGACGGGCGCGAGCGGCGCGCAAAGCAATCTCCCCCCGATTGGCGATGAGACCTCGCCGCACCGGCTTCTCCTGACGGCCGTTTGGGCCCTTGCTGGCGACCTTGTCATAAATGATCAACCAGCAAAATCCGTATTGCAAGATGTTTTGTTCCGGATTTTGATACAGCCATGACCTGGAACACCCCCCACGGCCCAAGCGATTGGGCCTCCCAACCTCGCCCGGCGCGGCCGCAAGACGCATCGCGCGCCTATCCCACCATCAAGGCGGTCGCGATCCTCGAAGCGATGGCGAGCGCGCGCCGCCCGCTGAGCATCACCGAACTCGGCCTTCTGCTCGGCATCCCCAAGCCCACGGTCCATCGCATCGTGCGCATGCTGGAGGACAAAGGCCTGCTGCAGCGCGAGCCGGGCGACCGGCGCTTCGTGCTGGGCGCGCGCCTTGTCAGCCTCGGTCTCGACATCATCGCCTCGTCCATGCAGCTCGGGCCGCGCCACGCCATTCTCGCCGCGTTGTCGGCGGAACTCGGCGAGACCTGCAATTTCGGCGTGATGGCGGGCAGCCACGTCGTCTATCTCGATCGCGTGGAATCGGCGTGGCCGTTCGGCCTGCGGTTTGAACCCGGCTCGCGCGTGCCGCTGCATTGCACGTCGATGGGCAAGCTGTTCCTCAGCCTGCTGCCCAAGCAGAAGCGCGCGATGCTGCTGCGTGCAGCCCCGCTGCACCGGTACACGGCGAACACGATCACCGATCTCGATGCGCTCGATGCGGAACTGGATCGCATCCGGGAAACCGGCATATCGACCGACAATCAGGAATTTCTGGCCGGCGTGGTGTGCGTGGCCGTATCGGTCGCAAGCGCAAGCGGCCGCCCCGCGGCCGCCTTGGCTGTATCCGCGCCAAATGCGCGCATGTCGTTGGAGCAGGCGCTCAAACACGTTCCATCGTTGCGCGCCGCCGCCGCGCGCCTGTCCGAGACGATTGTCGAGACCGATCGGCCGCCCGTCAATCCGCGGCGGAAACTGCGCGGAAAAGCGGCATGACACTGCGCTATGAAGAAATCGCCGAGATCCTCAAGATCATCGACAGCAGCAATTGCGACGAGGTCAGCATTGAGACCGGAGAGATCAAGCTGTTCGTCCGTCGCACCGGGGCCGGCGCCGTGGAGGCGACGCGGCCGCCGAGCGGCGAGCCCGTCCGGCTCGCGGGGGCGAGCGAAATCAAGACGCGATCGCCATCGCCGGCAGGGACGATCGTTCTCGCAGCCGGCCAGTTCGAAATCACGGCGCCGATGGTCGGAACCTTTTATCGCGCGCCGTCGCCCGAGACGCCCCCCTTCGTCGAGATCGGCAGTGTCGTGAAGAAAGGGCAGCCGTTGTGCCTGATCGAGGTCATGAAGCTGTTCACCACTGTCTACGCCGAGCAGGACGGGCGCGTCGTGCACGTCGGCGCGGAGAACGGCGAACTCGTGGAGTATGGGCGCACGCTGTTCGTGCTCGAGCCTGCAATGGAGCAACCAGCTTGAACGCGCACCAATAAACGAGCGCAACGACAACAAGCCGGCGGGCCGTTCGCGCTGGCCGATCAAACCTGGGAGGAACGCATGCTGAGGCAATTCATCGGACGGATCACAACCTCGATTGTGCTTGCGGGCGTTGCAATCGGCGCGGGCACCGCGATTGCCGCAGCACAGTCATCCACCGACTGGGGATGGCCGCAGCCCTATGAGAAGGTCTCGGACAAGTCGGTCGCCTGGCTCAAGGAAAAGGGCTGGTGGCCGCTGGGCGTGGGGTGGCAGGGACCGTTCTCGGGTCAGAACACGATCAACGTGGTGATGGACAAAGCGGGGCTGCTCGCGAAGCGCGGCCTCGAAGCGAAATATCAGGTCTTTGCCGCCGGTCCGGATGTCAATGAAGCGGTCGCTTCCGCGCGCGTGCAGGTCGGCAATGGTGGAAACTTTCCGTTCACGTCCTTGCTCGATCGCGGCGTGCCGGTGCGCGCCATCGCGGTCATTGCGCCCAATTTGAAACATTCGACCGTCGTCCCGGTCGATTCCCCGCTGAAAAAGCTCGCCGATCTCAAGGGCAGCAATCCGTCCGCTACGATCGGAATCGTGACCGGCTCGTCGGCCGAATTCTACTTTACTCAGGCGGCCGACATCGTCGGCTTGCAAATCGGCAAGGACGTGATCCTGAAGAACATGCCGCCCGCCGAGCAGCTCCTGCTTGCGCGCGGCATCGCGGCGGTCGTGCCGTGGGAGCCTTCGGTGACGATCCTGACCGAGGAGCGCAAGACCGGACGCGAGATCGACACCATTTTCCCATACAATTTCTACGAAGGCCGATTCTATGTCCGGCAGGAACTGATCGACAACGCGGCGGACGTCGTTCAGGCGATCAGCGACGCCTTCATGGAGGCGTCGCTGTGGATCAGGCTTTACCCCGAGAAGTCCGCGGATCTGCTGGCAGAAGAGCCGATGCTCAAGAATTATGGCAAGGCGCTGCTGCTGCAACAGACGCAGCTCTACAATAATCTCTACAAGCCGACCTACAGCTATCCATTTGCCAAGCTGTGGGGCGAGGAGGACGCGCGCATCGCCAAGTGGTTGAAGGACCGCAACCGCCTGACGAAAACCTTGACGGCGCAGGATTACGAAAAATCTTTCGATCCGCGCTTCATGAACCGCACCTATGAGAGGTTGGGCTGGAAGATTCCGGCAAACCCGCCATTCCTGCCGGCGAATTGGTCAGGCAAGGTCGGACAGCTGCCGTATCCCGCCTATGACAACGTGACGACGCTGAGCAAGCCGCAGCCGTGGCCCGAGGCGGGCGACTTGACCAAGGCGTGGACGTTCGCCGGTAAGACCTATCAGCCGTGAACGTGTGCTGAGACACCAGCGGCGGAGTTGCCGGATGCAGAGCAGGCACGTTCCCCCGCCGCAAAACGACGCCGGCGAAGACGTGTCCGGCCGCATCGAGGCCGCGCGGGCCCCGCTGCCGGGCGAACCGGCAGCTCCGCTGCCGATCAATCCCGTGCTGATCTGGATCATTCGGGTCGGCGCCTACTTGCCTAATCTGGCGCTGTTTGGCGTCATGATCGCGGTCTGGCAGTTCATCTCGAGCGTTTGGCTGCCACGGATCGATCCGCAGATGGCGGTGCTCATGCCGGCGCCGACCACGATCGTCGTCACCGCAGCCGCCATGATCATGTCTGGCGAGTTGCTCTACCACCTTGTCGCCAGCCTCAAACGCGAGGCCACGGCGTTTGTGTTTGCTTGCGCGGCAATCCCGATCGGCATGGCGATGGGATGGTGGCGTCCGGTCTACAATCAAATGAATCCGATCGTGGAACTGCTGCGGCCGATCCCGCCGCTTGCCTGGATTCCGCTGAGCATTTTGTGGTTCGGACTGGGCGACGGACAGAACGAATTCATCATCTTCCTCGGCATGTTCTTCCCGATCCTGATCAATACGATCATGGGCGTGCGCAATATCGAGCCAAATCTGGTGCGCGCGGCGCGCAGCCTCGGCGCTTCCGAGCGCCGGGTGCTGACCCGCATCGTGCTCAAGGGCGCATTGCCGCAGATCGTCACCGGCATCCGCATCGCCTTGGGTTTCGGCTGGATGGCGCTGGTCGCGGCGGAACTGGTCGGCGCCAATTCGGGACTAGGTTTTCTGATCAACGACGCGCGCAGCATGCTGCGCACCGACATCATCACCGTCGGCATGTTGACCATCGGAATTGTCGGCCTTGCCATCGATGCCGGCATCCGCGCACTCACCCGGCGCACGCTGCCGTGGTCGCTGGCGATGGCCAAGTAGCTTGCCGTGGGCCAGGTCGCAGTCTCCGCCGTGTCCAAGATCTACGGGGAGCCGGGTGCCATCGGCTCGGTGGTCGCGCTCGACAATGTCAGCTTTGAAATCCCTGACAATCGATTTTGCGCCATCCTCGGCCACAGCGGCTGCGGCAAGACAACGCTGCTCAACATCGCGGCTGGATTCGAACAGGCGACGAAGGGCGTTGTCACCGTCGACGGCACGCCGATCCGCGAGCCTGGCTGGCAGCACACCATGATCTTTCAGGACTATGCGTTGTTTCCCTGGATGAGCGTGGCGCAAAACATCGCGTTCGGCCTGGAGATGAAGAACATTCCCAGGCCGGAGCGAGAGCAGGTGACGCGCCATCACATCGAGCTCGTGGGGCTGCAGGGATTCGAGCACAAGCTGCCGCATCATCTCTCCGGTGGCATGCGCCAGCGCGTCGCCATCGCGCGGGCGCTGGCGGTTTGCCCGCGCGTTCTCCTGATGGACGAGCCGTTTGCCGCGCTTGATGCGCAGAACCGCAGCCTGATGCAGGATGAGCTGGTGTGCATCTGGCAGCGGGAGCCGAAAACCGTGCTGCTGGTGACGCACAGCATCGACGAGGCGATCAAGCTCGCCGACTATATCGTCGTAATGACTAGGCGGCCGGGGCGGGTGAAGAGCTTCATCGAGGTCGATCTGCCGCGCCCGCGGGACGAGGACAGCGCCGCCTACGCGAAGCTCAAGCGCAGGTTACGCATGTCGATCCATGACGAGATCAGCGACGATCAATGAATTTCGGCGAGTTCGACTTCATCATCGTCGGCGCGGGTTCCGCCGGCTGCGTGTTGGCCAACCGGCTCTCCGCCGATCCGCGCCGCCGCGTCGCCTTGCTGGAGGCGGGACCGCACGACCGCAGGTTCTGGATTGCGCTGCCGATCGGATACGGCCGCACGATGTGGGACCCGCTCGTCAACTGGCAGTTCTACACCGAGCCCGACCGCAACATGGACGGACGCCGGATCTACTGGCCGCGCGGTCGCGTGCTCGGCGGATCGAGCTCGATCAATGGGCTGATTGCGATCCGCGGTCAGCACGAGGATTACGACCATTGGGCCGGGCTTGGAAACACCGGCTGGTCGTGGAACGACGTGCTGCCGTATTTCGTCAAGTCGGAGAGCAATCCCGATCATGCCGAGAGCCAGTTGCACGGCAGCGGCGGGCCGATGGCGCTCAGCAGCATCAAACGGCGGCATGAGCTGATCGAAGCCTTCATAGCGTCGGCGCAGGCGCGCGGCATCCCGCGAACAGACGATTTCAATGGCGAGTCGCAGGAAGGAGCGGGCTACTATCAGCTGACGATGAAGGACGGCTGGCGCGTCTCCGCCGCCAAGGCCTATCTGCGGCCGGCGCGAAAAAGAAAAAACCTGCAGGTGATCACGCAGGCGTTGGCTACCCGCATCCTGTTCGAGCGGGGACGCGCCGCCGGGATCGAATGCCGCGTCGGCGCGCAGGACTGCATCATTCGGGCGCGGGGTGGTGTCATTCTGTGCGCCGGGTCTATCCAGTCGCCGCACCTGCTCATGGTGTCGGGAATCGGCCCCGCCGCTGCGCTGCGCCAATACGGCATCCCGATCGTCGTCGATCACGCCGGGGTCGGCGAAAATCTGCAGGATCATTTGCAGTTTCGTCTCATTTATCGCTGCGCAATGCCGATCACCACCAACGATCAGTTGCGCTCCGTCATCGGCTGCGCGCGCATCGGCCTTGAATGGCTGCTCTTGCGCGGTGGACCGCTCGCCATCGGCATCAACCAGGGCGGCCTGTTTGCACGCGTGATGCCGGGCTCGCGGACGTCGGATGTCCAGTTCCATGTGGCCACGCTGAGCGCGGACATGGCGGGCGGCGAGGTCCATGACTTTTCCGGCTTCACGCTCTCGGTCTGCCAGCTGCGTCCAGAAAGCCGCGGGCGCATCGAGCTTGCCAGCGCCGATCCGCTGGTGCGGCCGCGCATTCACGCGAACTATCTTGCAACCGAAACCGACCGCGCCTGCGCGGTTCGCGCCATTTCATTCGCGCGCGAGCTGGCATGCAGCAAGCCGCTGTCCGACTATATAGCCGCCGAAGTCACTCCAGGGCCGGCGGTTGCTTCCGAGACCGACCTGTTGGCGTTTGCGCGCCAGAACGGCGCGACGATTTTTCATCCGGCCGGCACCTGCCGGATGGGCGTCGACGACGCGGCGGTGGTCGATCCCCAACTACGCGTGCGCGGCGTCGAGGGTCTCTGGGTGGCCGATTGCTCGATCATGCCGACGCTGGTGTCCGGCAACACCAATCTTCCGGCGATCATGATCGGCGAAAAGGCCTCGGACCTGATCCTGCAGGACCCGCGGCAGCATTGATGAGCTTGTTACGAAACACCGGCAGCGTGTAGGCGCGGCCTTGGATTTTTTCCGGATAGTGCGTGCGCAATCTGGGCCGGCGTATCGGCGACGATGACCCCGGCCGCTTCAAGCGCCCGCCGTTTCGGCGCATAGCCTCCGCGGTTGCCGGTCACGATGGCGCCGGCGTGGCCCATCTTCTTGCCGGGAGGCGAAGCGGCGCCGGCAATGAAGGCGGCAACCGGTTTGCGCATCGTCCTGGCGTAGTCGGCGGCGTCTTCTTCCATCGTGCCGCCAATTTCGCCGACGATGACGACGGCCTCGGTTGCGGGGTCGTGGTCGAGCGCCGCGAGCGCGTCGCGCGTGGTGGTGCCGAGCATCGGGTCGCCCCCGATGCCGATGAAGGTCGATTGGCCGAGCCCCGATCGCGTCAGCTCGAGGCAGACGAGCGTGCCGAGGCTGCCGCTGCGCGAAATCACTCCGACATGGCCGGGCTTGAACACGCTAGGCACAAACGCAGGCATAATCCCGATGAAACATTCGCCCGGCGTCACCAGGCCGGCAGTGTTGGGGCCGATGATGCGCGTGCCGTGCCGGGCGGCAGCCGCGTGCATCGCCATGACGTCCTGCGCTGGGATGTGCTCGGTCAACACGACCAGATGCTTGATCCCCGCCTCCATTGCCGACACCGCCGCCGCGCGCGCGGTTGCGGGCGGAATGAACATGACGGCGACATCGCCGCCGGTGTCCCGCACGGCCTGCGCCGTCGAGGCGAAGATCGGCACATCGCAATGCCGCCCGCCCGCGCGTTTCGGATTGACGCCGGCCACGACCTGCGTGCCGTAGGCGAGCATTTTCTCGGTCCAGAACGTGCCCTGGCGTCCGGTGATGCCGAGCACGATGACCTTGCTGCTCCTGCGCATTATCATTGCGCCGCCCGCACCGCCGCCTGAATGGCGTCCTCCATCAGATCGTAGGGCTCGATCCCGAGCCGCGCGCGCACGAGCGCGATGGCCTCGTCCTCGCCGGTACCGTGGATCGAGAAGAACACGGGAATGGCGGGCTTGAGCTCCTGCCAGGCCTTCACCACTCCCTCGGCCATGACATCGGTGCGGGCGAACGCCCCGCAGAAATTGATGATGAGACTCCTGACGCCGGGATTGGACAGAACGAGGTCGAGCGCCGCCGCCGACTTGGTGTATGCCTCGCCGCCGATTTCAAGAAAGTTAGCCGGCCGGCCACCGAAGTGGCGAATGACGTCCATGGTCGTCATGGTGAGGCCGGCGCCGTTCGCCAGCACGCCGACATTGCCGTCGAGCTCGATGAACTTCAGACCGTTTTGCGCACCGCGCTGTTCCAGTGCGGTCATCGGGGCGGGGGCCGCGAACCTGACGATGTCCTCCTGCCGATAGGCGGCGGCATCGTCGAGCACGAATTTGCAGTCGAGCGCTACCACGCGCCGATTCCCGAGCTGCGCCAGCGGATTGATCTCAAGAAGCTCGGCGTCGCGCCGTCGATAGGCCGCATAGAGGCGAGAAAGAATATCTGCGACGCTTGCCTGCGCATCGCCGAGTTGCAGGCCAGCCAACATCGAGACGAAATCGACCGCGCCCGGCTCGACGTCGAGATCGACGTGCTGGCGCCGGATCGCATCGGGTTTGGCGGCCGCGACCTCCTCAATGTCCATGCCGCCTTGCGTCGAGAACAGAACGAGGGGCTTGCGCGCGTCCGTATCGGTCAGGACCGCCGCATAGAATTCATGCGCGATGTTCGCCTGTTCCTCGACGAGCAGGCGCTCGACCTTGTACTCGCCGATGCGCATGCCCAGGATCGCGGCGGCGACGCGCTCAGCCTGCTCGGGCGTATCGGCGGGCTTGATGCCGCCGGCCTTGCCGCGCTTGCCGATCGCAACCTGTGCCTTGATCACGGCCGGCCCGATCGCGCAAACCGCTTGGGCCGCTTCCTGCGCCGTGCGGCATATTTGCCCGCGCGGCACCGGTATGCCGGCGGGCGCGAGCACCAGCGATTTCGCCGCGTGTTCGTCGAAGTTCATCTGGCGCCTCAGCGACCGTATTTGTCCCAGTAGGCGCCGAACAGCTCCTCTTCCGACGGCTTGTCTTCGCGAATGGGGGTCACGAGATGGGTAATGTTGATGAAGTGCCTGTAGTTGAGGTTTTCGCTGATGCTATTGCCGCCCCAGGTCCCGCACCCCATGCTGAGCGTGAAGTTGAGCCCGTTGTCGAAGCTGCCGCCGTTGCCGAACGTGTGAGCCTGGTTGATGAGCACGCGCACCACGTCAATCTGCTCGGCGAGCTTGCGCGCGCGGGCGAGCTCCTTCGTGTGCAACCCGCAGGAATGACCGCGACCCTGATGCGCGATGATTTCATTGATGCGCGCAATGGCGGCGTCGAAATCTCTCGCGCGATAGACCGCGAGCACCAGCGCCAGCTTCTCGCCGGAAAACGGGAAGTTGCGGCCGACGCCTGCCTCCCCGACCATGAAGAACTTCTTTTGCTCGGCCGCGACCGGCAGGCCGAACGCCCTCGCCAGCACGTCGGCGTCGCGCGCGATCAGGTGGCGACTGAGCTTGCCGTCCTGCCACAGTCTGCGCTGGATGCGCTCCTTTTCCATCGGCGAGGCCATGTAGCCGCCAGCGCGCTCCAGCGCCGCGACCGCACGATCGTACACCGCATCGAGAATGACCACGGAATTCTCCGACGAGCAGGAGGTCGCATTGTCGAAGATTTTCGACGCGCAGATTTTCTGGGCGGCCTCGTCGAGGTCTGCGGTCTCATCGATGATCACCGAGGCGTTGCCGGTGCCCACCCCGATCGCCGGCGTGCCGCTCGAATAGGCGCGCCGCACGTTGTCCTGCGAGCCCGTGGCGACCACCAGATCGGCGGCCTCCATCAGCGCCTGTGTCATGTCCTTCGATGCCGGCGGCGGCAGGATTTGCACGAGGTCTTCGGGCAGGCCGATCTTCTTGAGCTCGACGCGCATGTAGTCGACTGTGCGCTGCGTGGTCTTGAGGCCCGCCGGCGACGCGGCAATGACGATGGCGTTGCGCCCCTTGAGCGCCATCATCGCCTTGTTGACCGGTGTCGCGCCCGGATTGGTCGAGGGCGTGATGGCACAGACCACGCCCACCGGCTTGGCGTATTTGACGATGCCGCGCGCCTTGTCCTCCTCGACGATGCCGACGGTCTTTACGCGCAGCAGATCACGCAAGGTGCCAAAAGTCTTGCGCTGCTTCTTGATGATCTTGTCCGGCACATTGCCCAGTCCCGTGTCGGCCACCGCCAGTTCTGCCAGTTCCTTGGCATGCGCCGGATTGTAGAGCGACCAGGCCAGCGCCGTGACCGCCTCGTCGACGCGCGCCTGATCGGCTCCGGCAAATACCGCCATGGCCGCACGCGCACGCCGCACCAGCTCGTCAACCATGGCGACCGCCTCGGGATCGGCCGTCGGCTTCACTGCGGCAGTCATCTCAAACCCCGTCAAGCAACCTCTTGCGCACGCATGTCCTCGCGTCGGATGCCCGCCACGACCGTGGGCTTTTTCATGGCGTCGCGGCGGAACGGTTCGCCCAGCTCCTGATTGAGGATGACCTCGATGAAGGTGGTCACTCCCTTCTTTTGCGCTTCGCAGGACTGGCGCAGCGCTTCGGTCAGCTCGGCCGGCGTTTTTGCCGTCACGCCCTTGAGGCCGCAGGCTTCGGCCACCTTGGCGTAGCTGAGATGGGAATTGAGCTCGGTTCCGACGAAGTTGTTGTCGAACCACAGGATCGAATTGCGCTTCTCGGCGCCCCACTGGTAGTTGCGGAAGATGACCATGGTGATGCCGGGCCACTCCTTGCGTCCGATCGAGCTCATCTCGTTCATGGAAATTCCGAACGCGCCGTCACCGGCGAAGCCCACGCACGGCGTATTCGGATTGCCGACCTTGGCGCCGATGATGGCCGGGAAGCCATAACCGCAGGGCCCGAACAGGCCAGGGGCCAAGTACTTCCGACCCGTCTCAAACGTCGGATACGCATTGCCGATGGCGCAGTTGTTGCCGATGTCGCTCGAGATAATGGCGTCCGAGGGAAGCCCAGCCTGGATTGCGCGCCAGGCCTGCCGCGCCGACATTCGGTCGGGTTCGCGCTTGCGGGCGTCGGCGTTCCATGTGGTGCCCGGATCGTCCTCCTCATGATCCATGCTGGAGAGGGTCTGGAGCCATCGGGACTTGGTGGTATGGATCAGCGCCTTGCGCTCCTCGCGGCCGGCATTTCCAGCCGTGGGGGAAAGCTGCGCCAGCAGGTCCTTGGCGACGAGCTTGGCGTCGCCGCAGATGCCGACCGTCACCGGCTTGGTCAGACCGATGCGGTCCGCATTGATCTCGACCTGGATGACCTTGGCATTCTTCGGCCAGTAATCCAGGCCATATCCCGGAAGGGTCGAAAATGGATTGAGCCTGGTGCCGAGCGCCAGCACCACGTCGGCCCGGGCGATCAGCTCCATCGCGGCCTTCGAGCCGTTGTAGCCGAGCGGGCCGACCGCAAGCCGATGGCTGCCGGGGAAGCTGTCGTTGTGCTGGTAGTTGCTGCAAACCGGCGCATCGAGCCGCTCCGCGAGCGCAGCGCATTCGGGGATTGCATTTCCGAGAACGACCCCCGCGCCCGACAGGATGACCGGGAATTTCGCTGCCGACAGCAGCTTGGCTGCCTCCGCGACGGCACCAGCGCCGCCGGCCGGCCGCTCGAACTCGACGATCGCCGGCAGGCTGATGTCGATGATCTGAGTCCAGAAGTCGCGCGGAATATTGATCTGTGCAGGCGCCGAGAGGCGCTTCGCCTTCGAGACGACGCGATTGAGGACTTCCGCGACGCGCGCAGGATCGCGCACCTCCTCCTGATAGCACACTATGTCGCGGAACAGCGCCATCTGCTCCACTTCCTGGAACCCTCCCTGTCCGATCGTCCTGTTCGCAGCCTGCGGCGTCACCAGCAGCATCGGCGTGTGGTTCCAGTAGGCGGTCTTGAGCGCGGTGACGAAATTGGTGATGCCCGGGCCGTTCTGGCCCAGGACCATGGCGATTTTCCCGGTCGAGCGCGTATAGCCGTCGCACATCATGCCGCCGTTGCATTCGTGCGCAACGTCCCAGAACGTAATGCCGGCTTTCGGGAAAAGATCGGAGATCGGCATGAAGGCCGATCCGATGATGCCGAAGGCATGCTCGATGCCGTGCATCTGCAAGACTTTCACGAAGGCTTCTTCCGTCGTCATCTTCATGGCTGCGTCCTTTTGTCGATCTCCGGCTTCGTCGGCCGGGGTCACGTTTCGAGTTCTCCCGAGAACATGTGAGAAGTCGGCCCTCAATCCACGGCCTGGAATATTTCGGCGAGTTCGTCAGCGGTAGCTCGCAGCACCGGCAGATGCGCGCGGCCGCCTTCGATGCCCATGCGGGCCTGCGGCGCCTGGATGGCGACGCCGGCGAGCAGCTCGCCGTTGCGGCCCAGCACCGGCACGGCGATGCAAACCACGCCATCAAGGAATTCCTCGCGGTCGTACGACACCTGCTGCTTTCGGATTTGCCGCAGCTCGGCTTCGAGGCTGGCCGGATCGACAATCGTTTGCTCGGTGTAGCGGCGCAGATCAAGATGCTGCAGCAGCCTGCGCCGGCGCGACGCCGGCGTGAACGCGAGGAACAGCTTGCCGATGGCGCTGCAATGCAGTGGCACCCGCGAGCCGCTGGAGAACTGCAGGCGCAGCGGCCAGTGCTTGGCCTCGATCCGGTCGAGATACATCACTTCGCCGTTGACCAGCGTCCCGATATTGCAGGTCTCATTGACCTTGTTCACGAGGCGCTGCAGCACGATGTGAGGCTCCGAATTGCCCATCGAAGCGGCGAGCGCGCCAAACGCCAGGCTGGTAAGCCGCGATCCGACCAGCAGCCGCTTGCGGCTCGGCTCGCGCGCAAGATAGCCCTGGCTGACGAACCAATCGACCAGCCGGTAGGCGGTCGCCTTCGGCAGTTCCAGCGCGTCGATAATGTCGAGCACGCCGACCGGAGCGGGCGACTTCGCCACATGTTCGAGGATGGCCAGCGAGCGCGCGGTGGCGCCGAGTCTTTCGCGCTTGCCGAGGGCGCGCGTACGCCGCGCGAGGGTACCGGCGGCCTCGCCCGCCGCGCTGGCGGACGTCTTGTTGCGTCGTACGCTCGTGGCGATATCGACGGGCATCCTTCGTCCTTTACGCCGCGGCAGGCAGCTCGCGCTTGGCACGCCACTTCCGCGCGAAGGCCGGCTCGAGCGCGAGCATGGTCAGCGCCATCGTCGTCCCGGCGATGTCATGGCAGCGCCGTGCCGGTCAGCCATATTCTCACATAGTGAGACTGTCAGTCTCAAAGGTAAGCAGAATAGTCCAGCGCCCGCAATGCCGCGGCGAGACGCCGTTTGTCAGCTCGTGAGATTTTCAGCCCCCATCCCGGGCGTTGATTGGCCGATAGCTGCGCGGCTCTGGTCCGCAATAGAGCGTCAGCGGACGGATCAAGATGTTGTTCTCGATCTGCTCTAAAACCTGCACGACCCAGCCCGGCACGCGGCCGATCGCGAAGATCGGCACGAACAGATCCCGTTTGATGCCGAGCAGGTGGTAGACGACGCCGGAATAGAAATCGACGTTTACGTTGACCCCGTGGCGCGCGTAGGGCGCCATCGCCTGCACGACCGCCTGCAAAATTTCGTACCAGCGCGGCTCGCCCATTTCCTTCGATAGCCGTTCCACGCCGGCCCGCATATGCCGCGCGCGCGGGTCCTCGGCGCGGTAGACGCGATGACCGAAACCGGTGACCGGCTCGCCCGCCTTGCGCTTCGCGCGCACATAATCGGCAGCGCGCGCAGCATCTCCGATCTCCTCCGCCATCTTCATCACGTCTTCCGCGGCGCCGCCGTGCGCGGGGCCCGAGAGCGCGGCAATTGCCGCCGTGATAGCGGCGTGCAGGTTGGCCTCGGTGCCGACCACAACGCGCGCCGTGAACGACGAGGCATTCGATCCATGCTCGGCATGCAGGATGAGGTCGCGGTCGATGAGCTGCGCGGCGTCGCCACTCGGCTTGGTCCCCTTGAGCATCCACAACAGGTTGGCCGCATGCGCAAGCCCGCGGTCGGCGGCCACCGGTTCGAGTCCCTCGCGGATGCGCGAATGCGCGGCGACGATCATGGCGATTTGCGAGGTCAGGCGGATGCCCTTACGTATCGTGGCCTCGCGCGAGATGTCGGCGACCTCCGGATCGAACGCCGAGAGTGCGGAGACGGCGGTGCGCAGCACGTCCATCGGATGGGCGGACTTCATCATGCGGATGATGCCGTAGATCGGCTCGGGCAGGCTGCGCGCCGCCTTGAGCTCATCGTCGAAGGCGGAGAGCTGCCGCGCGTTCGGCAACTCGCCATTGAGCAGCAGCCACGCGGTTTCCTCGAAGCTCGAATGTTCAGCGAGATCGTGGATGGAATAGCCGCGGTAGCGCAGGTCGCCCGCCTTGCCGTCGATGAACGTGCATGGCGAGCGATCGAAGTAGACGCCTTTCAAGCCGCGGTGAATCTTGATTGCTTCGGTTGTTTCGGTCATTGATCCCTCGTGCCTGGCACGACGTTTTCTCACTAAGTGAGACAGATGGATCTGCTCGCTGAGCTTTTTGATAGCGCACGGCAGCATTTGCGCAAGGTCGTGCTGCCGGAGGGCGACGACGAGCGCGTGCTCGCGGCCGCCTGCCGTCTGCGCCGGGAGAGGATTGCGATTCCGATCGTTCTCGGCGACGAAGCGGCGATCGCGCAAATGGCCTCGCGCGCGGCGCTCGATGTTTCGGGGCTCGAAGTGATCGATCCGCGGCGCCATCCCAGGCTGGGCTCTTACGCGTCCACCTGCGCCGCCGGTCGGGCGACGATGACGCCGGGCATGGCCGCCCGGCTGGTGGCGAAACCGCTCTATTTTGCCGGCATGATGGTGCGCGAGGGGGACGCCGACGCTATGATCGCGGGCGCGGCCAATCCGACCCGGCGGGTCATCGAAGCCGGATTGATGACGATCGGGCTCGCCGCGGGAATTGCGCTGCCTTCGAGTTTCTTCCTCATCGTCGTGCCGGATTTTCTTGGGCGAGGTCCGAAGGCGTTCGTCTTCGCCGATTGCGCCGTCAATGCAGAGCCGGGAGCCGAGGAGCTCGCCGACATCGCGATCGCATCGGCGCGCAGCGCGGAGAAGCTGCTGCGCGAGAGCGCGCGCATCGCCATGCTGTCGTTCTCGACCCACGGCAGCGCGCAACACCCCAAGGTCGACAAGGTCCGGCGCGCGCTCGCGCTCACGCGCGAGCGGGCGCCGGCGCTTGCCGTCGAGGGCGAGTTGCAGGCCGACGCCGCGCTCGTGCCGGCGGTGGCGCAGAAGAAGGTGAAGGCGCCGAGCGTGGTGGCCGGCGATGCGAACGTGCTGGTCTTTCCCGATCTCGACGCGGCAAATATCGGCTACAAGCTGACGCAATGGCTCGGCGGCGCCAAGGCCATCGGCCCTTTCCTGCAAGGCTTCGCCAAGCCGATCAGCGACCTGTCGCGCGGCGCCAGCGTCGACGACATCGTCACCACCTGCGCAGTGGCGCTGACAATGGCGTAAGGCTTGGAACGGCTATTCGATCGGCCCATATTGATGGGCGAAGCGCACGATGAGATAGCGGAAGAAGCGGTCCGTGATCAGGCCAAGCGCCCCGAGACATACGATGCCGATGAAGATCTTGTCGGTTGCCATCCAGAGGCGCGAGTTGAATATCAGATAGCCGAGGCCGGAATCCGCCGCGATCATCTCGGCGGCGACCACGGTTGCGAACGAATTGCCCATGGCAAGGCGCATGCCGGTCAGGATGAACGGCAGCGTCGCCGGCAGCGTCACAAAAATGAAT
>JAFAHL010000509.1 GCA_019237215.1 Hyphomicrobiales bacterium
CGGCTCGTTCGGCGCCTCGATGCGCAACATCCGCGAGAGCCTCGCCAAGATGGCAAGCGGCCTGTTGCCGGTGATCGACACCGAGGTTGCGCTCGCCGACTTCGAGCGCGGGCTGGCGCGGATCGAAAGCCGGCAGGTGTTCGGAAAGATCGTCGTCACCTTTTGACGAGCCGCCGCGAGCCCATGATCCCGTCGAGAGCTCTCGTCCATCGAGTCCGCCGGCATTTCAAGGCGGGCGTCGATGGCGCGCTCGGTTGGCTGGCGGTGGGGATGCTGCGGAGCATCCGCGCAACCAACCGCAAGCACATGGCCGACTTCGCCGGCAGCTTCATGCGCATGCTTGGTCCGCGACTCAAGGAGCACGAGATCGGCCGCGCCAACCTCGCCGCCGCCTTTCCGGAAAAATCCCCGGCCGAAATCGAAACGATCCTGCGCGGGGTTTGGGACAATCTCGGTCGCGTTGCCGCCGAGTTCGCCCATATCGATCGCCTGCAAATGTTCGATCCCGACCCGCAGGAGATAGGCGACATCGTCTATAGCAGCGAAGTCGACAAACGGTTTCGACAATTACGGTGCGACCGCAAGCCGGCTTTGGTGTTCGCCGCCCACCTCGCGAATTGGGAGCTGCCGGCGCTGATTGCGGCCAAGTATCGTCTCGACACGACGGTGCTGTACCGCCAACCCAATATCGCCGCCGTGAGCGATGCGATCATCCAAATCCGCAAGGGCAGCATGGGGACCCTGGTTCCGACCAGCCTCGACGCGCCGTTCAAGCTCATACGCGTGCTCGAAGCCGGCGGCCATGTCGCCATGATCGTCGACCAACACTACGTGAACGGCGTGGACGTGACCTTCTTCGGGCGCCGCTGTAAAGCGAACCCCTTCCTCGCCCGCCTGGCGCGGCACGTCGATTGCCCGATTCACGGCACGCGCATCATCCGCCTGCCCGACCGCCACCGCTTTCGCGTCGATCTGACCGAAGCCATCGAGCCGCCGCGCGATGCCGACGGCAAGATCGACATCGAGGGCACCATGCAGGCGATCACGTCGGTGGTCGAAGGCTGGGTGCGCGAGTACCCCGAGCAATGGCTGTGGGTGCATCGGCGCTGGCGCTGAGGAAGGCGTCGCCGCGCCTCGCTATTACTTGCCGGTCTTGATCCTGGTCCACAGCCGGTTCATCAGCCGCTGCGTCTTCGGATCGTGGGCGCTGATTGTGTAAAGCTCCCGCATCGTCGCGTCGTCCGGATAGATGGTCTTGTCGTCGATGATCGATTTGTCGATGAATTTCTGGCTCGCCAGATTGCCGTTGGCATAGGAAAGGAAATTCGTGTTCTTCGCGGCCACCTCGGGCTCCTGCAGATAATTGATGAACGCATCCGCTTCGGCCGCGTTCCTGGCATCGCGCGGGATGGCGAGGTTGTCGAACCACAATTGCGCGCCTTCCTTCGGTATGGCGTAAGCGATCTCGACGCCGTTCTTGGCTTCCGCGGCGCGCTTTTGCGACTGCTTGACGTCGCCGGAAAAGCCCACCACGAGACAGATCTCGCCGGAGGCGAGCGCGTTGAGGTACTCCGATGAGTGGAACTTGCGCACGTAGGGCCTGATCTTGCTGACGAGATCGGCGGCCTTTTGCAGATCGGCCTCGTTGGTGGTGTTGGGGTCGAGACCAAGATAGTGCAGCGCCGCCGCCAGGATGTCGTCGGAGGAATCGAGCAAGTGCACGCCACAGTCCTTGAACTTGGCCACGTTCTCGGGCTTGAAGACGATGTCCCAGCTGTCGACCCTGCCGCTCGCCCCCAACAGCTCACGCGCCTTTTTGACGTTGTAGCCGATGCCGGTCGTTCCCCACATGTAATTGACGGCGTACTGGTTGCCGGGATCGTACGCCGCCAACCGCTGTGAGATCTCCGGCCACATATTGGCGAGGTTCGGCAGCTTCGCCTTGTCCAGCTTCTGGAAAACGCCGGCCTTGATCTGGCGCTCGAGAAAATAGGCCGTCGGCACCACCACGTCGTAGCCGGATTTGCCGGCCAGAAGCTTCGTCTCGAGCGTATCGTTGGAATCGAAGGTGTCGTAGCGGACCTTGATCCCGGTCTCCTTGCTGAAATCCTCGACGACGCCCGGAGCCATGTAGTCGGACCAATTGTAGACGTTGACGACGCGCTCTTTCGGCTGCGCGGCAGCAGACGTGATCGCCATGGCGGCGGCTGCAGCGAGGGCAAACCGGATTGCTCGGCGCATGGACGGGCTCCTGCAAGACCATCGGATGAAAAAGGTCGGAGAAACGCGTGCTCGGAAAGATGGCGAAAGGGCTTGCGCGTCGCCGCAGCGCGCTTCAACTCTCGGTCGGCAAACCGAGCTCCTTCCACGCTTTTATCCCCCCGGCGAGATGGGCATCGTAGGGCAGCCCCGCGGCTTGCGCCATCAGCGACGCGGTGACCGACCGGTTGCCCGAGCGGCAGGCGAACACGACCCGGCGGCCCTGGGGATCGGGAATCGCGGCCGGATCGAACCGTGACATCGGAAGATAGAAGGCCTCCGGATAGCGCTCGACTTCGGTCTCATTGGGCTCGCGGACATCGACCAGCAGAACCTTGCCCTCGGCGATCCCCCGCGCCACCTCTTGCGGGGCTAAATCGTGCACGTTCTCTCGGCCAAGCTGAGCGGACATGAGGTCTACTCCTCAATTCGGGGCGCGGCGTCGCCGCTCATGAACACAAGTCGCGCGTCACAATCCAAGAATCAAGACTCACCAGCTAGCGTCAGATCGTCACCTGCGTGCCCACTTCCACCACCCGACCGGTCGGGATCTGAAAATAGTCGGTCGCGTCGTTGGCGATGCGCGTGAGCATGATGAACAGGCGATCCTGCCAGCGCGGCATGCCGGAATGGGCGGCCGGCTTGAGCGCGCGCCTCGACAGGAAGAACGAAGTCGACATGATGTCGAACTGCCAGCCGTGCTTGCGGGCGATTGCGAGCGCTCTGGGCACGTTCGGCGTTTCCATGAACCCGAAGCGCAGGACCACGCGCGAGAACGTCTTGCCCACGGGCTCGATGCGCACGCGCTCGGCCGGCTCGGCCCGCGGCAGGTCCGCCGTCTCGATGGTCAAAATGACGTTGTGCTCGTGCAGCACCTTGTAATGCTTGAGGCTGTGCATGAGCGCGGTCGGCGCGGACTCGGGCGTGCTGGTGAGAAACACGGCCGTGCCCGGCACCCGGATCGGCGGCTTTTTTTCGAGCATGCGCACGAGATCGTCGAGCGAGATCTCCTGGCGCCGGGTCTTCTCGAACAGCAGGCGGCTCCCGCGCCGCCACGTGTACATGACGACCATCACCAGGCCGCCGAGCGCCAGCGGCACCCAGCCGCCCTCGACCACCTTGAGCAGATTGGCGCCGAGAAAGGTCAGGTCGATGAAGAGAAATGGCGCGATCAACGCCGCCGCCGCCAACGGCGGCCAGTTCCACACCTTCCAGACGACGACGAAGGCCATGGTGACCGTGGCGACCATGGTGCCGGTCACCGCGATGCCGTAGGCCGACGCGAGCGCGCTCGAAGAGCGGAACAACGCCACGAGCAGCAAGACCCCGACCAGCAGAAGCAGGTTGACCCTCGGCATGTAGATTTGGCCGAATAGCGCCTCCGACGTGTGCCGAATTTCGAGCCGCGGCAGCAGCCCGAGCTGGATCGCCTGCCGGGTCAAGGAATACGCGCCGGTAATGACAGCTTGGCTCGCAATCACGGTTGCGGCGGCTG
This sequence comes from Hyphomicrobiales bacterium, assembly GCA_019237215.1. GTDB lineage: Bacteria > Pseudomonadota > Alphaproteobacteria > Rhizobiales > Xanthobacteraceae > VAZQ01. Next base: position 3,755 of record JAFAHL010000509.1, read on the forward strand.
CCAGGCACACCATCGGCAACAGCGCCCAATCCGGATAAAGCAGAAAGAACGGGTTCTCGATGCTTTTGGGATCGAGCAAGACGAGCGCACCCTGGCCGAGATAGTTGGCCGTGAGCGCCGGCAGCGCGACGGTGAGCCACGCGGTCTGAATCGGCCCGCGGCCGAAATGTCCGAGATCGGCGTAGAGCGCTTCCGAGCCGGTGACCACCAGAAATACCGCGCCCAGCGTCACGAGACCGATCATGCCGTGGCCGGCGAGGAACTCCACTCCGTAAATCGGATTGAATGCCCACAGCACGGTGGGATTTTGGATCACCTGCCAAAGTCCGGGGATGGCGATGACGATGAACCACAACAGCATGATCGGACCGAAGAAGGCCGCGACCTTGGCGGTTCCGCGCGACTGGAACGCGAACAGAAACACCAGAATCAGCGCGGTCAACGGCACCACGTAGGGATCGAACGCCGGAGTGACGACCTTCAGTCCTTCGATCGCCGAGAGCACCGACAACGCCGGCGTGATCATGGCGTCGCCGTAGAACAGCGCCGCGCTGGCGATGCCGCACAGCACGACGGCGCCGGCATGCTTGCTCAGCGCGCGTTGCGCCAATGCCATCAGCGCGAGCGTGCCGCCCTCGCCGTTGTTGTCGGCGCGCAGCAGGATGACGACGTATTTGAGGGTGACGACAAGAATGAGCGCCCAAATGATCAGCGACAGAATTCCGAGAACGACGGTCTCGCCGGCTGGATTTCCGGTGCCGACCGCCGCGACTAGGGATTCGCGCATCGCATAGAGCGGGCTCGTGCCGATGTCGCCATAGACGACCCCGATCGTCCCGAGCGTGAGCGCCCAGAAGCCGGCCCTTGAACGCACGTCAGCGCCGCGTTTGCCGGCGATGACGGCCCGCTGGACGGCGGCAAGCTGGGACCCGGTGTTTTCGTTCGCTACCTGGGCCATGGGGGCAGGGTCAGTCCCGACGCACCGCTAAACGAGCGGCGCCTTATATCACCGCTTACCCGCAGGCAACATGCCCCGGCGAGACAAGTTCCAGCACCCGCGACGCGCTTCCCGCGGACTAGGCAGCCGCCATGGAACGCTTGACGCTTCAGCCCGAGATATTCCCGTATTCTTCCTTAAGCAGCCCGAGCCGGGCGTACACATCGCGGTCGGACACCTGGAACAGGCGCGCTGTGCCGCCGCTGCTCTTGTGAACGATCCGGTTACCCTGCGGCAATGTGAAGATGTCGTGCTTGTTCCATCGGATGGTGTCGTCGCCGACCTGGCTTTCGCCGGAGCCCTCCACCACGCAGCACACCGAGTTTGCCGTGGTGCGGAAAGGAAGCGTGACCGCGCCGGCATCGAGCTGCACCAGGAAGCAATCCATCATCGCCATGCCCGAACCGCCGGTGAGCGGATTGACGTAGCGCACGCGCCGCGAGCCGTCGCGCGCGGGCGGGGCGATGGCGACCGCCGCCGCGGCGGTCGCATAGGGATAACGGAACACCGGCGAATAGTCCTTAGTGGTGTAGTCGGTGTCGGGCACGACGTTGGCGACGGCAAAGGCGGCGTCGGCGATGGTTTCCGGGATGTCGGCGGCAGGACCGGGCTCAAAGGCACCCGTCCCCATATAGCGCTGGAACGGCACATCGAGCGCATCGAGCCACACGATCGGTTCGGCGCCCTCATGGATATGCTCATGCCATGTCCAGGACGGCGTCAGGATGAGGTCGCCCTCCTCCATCGGGCAAGCCTTGCCATCGACGATCGTGGTCGCGCCCGAGCCCTCGAGCACGAAACGCAAGGCGTTCATCGTATGGCGGTGCGGTCGCGCCTTCTCGCCCGGCAGCAGAATTTGGATGTTGGCGGAGAGCGTCCTCGAGGTCTGCTGCTCGCCTTGATGTTCCGCGATGGGAGGGACGAGCTGCAGCACGCGCCGTTCGACCACCTCCGGCGAGGCAACCGCGATGGCGGCGGAGATCAGCGGTCGAATTTTGGCCCACGACCACAGATACGCCGCATCAGGCAGCGGCGCCGGCCGATGCGCCCTCGCATTCTCCCACAGCGGTGCAAGATTGGCCTCCTTCCATGCCTTGCGGACTTCGCTGATATCGGGCCGGGCGGCGGCGGACATGGCGCGCAACCTTTCTCGTGTCGACGACAGGCGAAACGAAAGTCTAGATCACGTCCACACGCTGTCAATCACGACGGCGCCTGTTTGCGCTAATGCGAGCGGCGATGGATCCGTTCGATTGACTGAAGGCTCTGCCGCCCTATAGTGCGCGATATCCCCACCATCAAAGGCCGACACTTCCACGCGAGCGGACAAGAGGACGGCACCACATGCAGTTCGGCGTGCAGTTTTTTCCCGCCGTCGATCACACCGACAAGAGCGCCGCCGCTTACTATGCCGAGTCGCTTGCGATCGCGGAAGAGGCGGAGACGTTGGGTTTTACCCACGCACGCACGGTTGAGCACTATTTCACCCGTTACGGCGGCTATAGCCCCAATCCAATCGTTTTCCTCACCGCCGCATCTCAGCGCACGAAGACGATGCGCCTCGTCACCGGCGCGGTGCTGCCCATATTCAACCACCCGTTCAAGCTCGCCGGCGAAATCGCCATGCTCGACGGCATTTCGGGCGGGCGGCTCGACGTCGGATTTGCGCGCGCGTTTCTACCGCACGAATTCCGCCGTTTCGGCATCTCACCCGATGAATCGCAAGCACGCTTCCGCGAAGGCCTCGAACAGATCGAACTCCTGCTCACCCAGGAGAATGCCACTCACCGCGGCCGCTTCCATTCGTTCGAGAACGTGACCTCGCTGCCGCGATCGACGCAGCGTCCGCGCCCCAAATTCTACATCGCGGCGACGCAGACGCCGGAGTCGTTCGAGTTCGCCGGGAGCAAGGGCTATGCGCTGATGGCGATTCCGATCGGCCCGATCGGGCCGCTGATCGATCTCTATCGCAAAGCCTGGCGCGCGGCCGGCCATCCCGGCGACGGCGAGGTGATGGTGGCGTTCCACATGTTCTGTCACGAGGATGCGCGGCTCGCGCGCGAGATCGCACGCCCGCCGTTCGAGGAGTATTTCCGCGCGCTCAACGAGGCGGTCGGCGATTGCGCGAGAGGCACCACCTCGAAGGATTACCGCGACTACGACAAATCGATGCGCCGGCTGCGCTCGTTCACGCTTGACGGCCAGATCGCCTCGGGCGGAGCGTGGGTCGGCACGCCGGAGGAGATCAAGTCCATCATCGCCCGCGTCATCGAATCGATCGGGCGATTCGAGCACGCCTCGCTGCAGATCAATTTTGGCACGCTCGATTTCCGCGCGGCGCAGAAGTCCATGCGGCTGTTTGCGGCCGAAGTGATCCCACACTTCGCCGACGGCGCACTTTCCGCTCGACAGGCCGAGCCACTGGCGCAGGCGCGCTAGAGCGTGTACCTAAGTCCATCAGGCGCGCTTCGAAGCTCGTTGCGCGGCAAGGCGCGCCGAGTTGCACGTTCCGCTACAAGTTCGCGCCGCGATGAGCATGCCGGCTGATTGCCGGCAACGCCCCTCGCGCCAGGTTGTCGCCGCCGACAGCCTCGCCCGCTTCCCGCGCGGCGCAAGCTGCGCTATCTGACACGGGAACGAACGGTCCTTAGAACCG
>JAFAHL010000075.1 GCA_019237215.1 Hyphomicrobiales bacterium
TGCTGGTGGAGCATCACCGGCCCGGGTTCTACTTCCGTGTGCTCGAAACCGGCGACGTCGCGGCCGGGGATGAGATCGTGAAGGTCGGCGACGGTCCGGAGCACATGAGCGTCGCCGAGGCCGATGCGCTCCTCTATCTGACCGGGCATTCGCGCGCTCAATTGGAACGCGCCTTGCGCATCCCGGCGCTGTCCGCCGGTTGGCGCGGCTCGTTCCAAGCGCTGCTGCAGCAGGGAGCTGGGCAGGCGAAGGGAAACCCCGGCCTCGCAGTCGTGAACCCGCCGCCCGCGTGGAGGGGATTTCGCCCCATGCGGGTGTCGCGGGTCGACCGGGAGAGCAACAGCGTGTTCTCCCTCCTCCTCGTCGCCGCTGACGGTAAACCGTTGGCGGCTGCGCTGCCGGGGCAATTCGTGGTTCTGCGCCTTCCTATTCAATCCGGTGCGCCGCCGGTCTTGCGCAGTTACTCGCTGTCAGACCTGCCGGGCAGCGCCCATTATCGCGTGACCATCAAGCAAGAAGAAAACGGCCTCGCCAGTACCTATCTGCGCACGCGCATAAAGCCGGGGAGCGACTTGGAGGTAAGCGCACCCCGCGGCAGCTTCACGCTCTGTTCCGGCGGCGAGCCGGTCGTGCTACTGAGCGCGGGAGTTGGCGTGACGCCGGTTTTGGCAATGCTGCACGCCTTGGCGGCCGAGAAGTCGAGCCGCCCGGTTTGGTGGCTCCACGGAGCACGCAATCGCGAGGAACACCCATTTCGAGAGGAGTCGCGTGCTCTGCTACAACAATTGAAGTCCGGCCACAGCTACATCCACTACAGCAGGCCGGGGCCAGCCGACCAAAAGGGTGTCGATTTCGACGCAGCCGGGCATTTGGCGGTTTCCGCGTTCGACGAGATCGGCGTTCCGCGCGCAGGCCAATTCTATCTGTGCGGCCCTGCGGCCTTCTTGCGCGAGCTTACCGCGGGCTTGGCGGCGTGGGGTGTGGCTGCGGGTCATATTCATACGGAAATATTCGGCACGCTTGATTCCATCACCCCGGGGATGAAAGCGGCGACGCATGCTCCGCATTTGCCTGCGGGACCGGCGGGGTTCGGACCGCAAGTGTCCTTCGCGCGCAGTGGGCTCGCCTTGCCTTGGGATGCGAAATACCAGAGCCTGCTCGAACTTGCGGAAGCATGCGATGTGCCGGTGCGGTGGTCCTGTCGAACCGGGGTCTGCCACACCTGCGAAACGGCGTTGATTGCCGGCAACGTGCAGTACGACCCTGAGCCGCTCGATCCGCCCGCAACGGGAGACGCGCTTATTTGCTGCTCTCGACCTCGGGACGAGGTGATCCTCGACCTATGATGGACGAAACGCCCACCTGTAATCGTGCCAATTGGGGATCCCTGTGATAGTGACGACGTTTCCACGCACCGTGCGCGTTATCGAGCACACGTTGATCCCGTTGAAGGACGGCACGACGCTCGCGGCCCGCATCTGGCTGCCCGATGATGCCGAACAGAACCCGGTTCCCGCCATCCTGGAGTATCTCCCCTACCGCAAGCGCGACGGGACATACGAGCGGGACGCACTGACGCATCCCTATCTCGCCGGCCACGGCTACGCCGGCGTTCGCGTCGATCTTCGCGGGTGCGGCGAGTCGCGTGGGTTGCTGTCCGACGAGTACGCCAAGCAAGAGCAGGACGATGGCCTCGAGGTGATCGCGTGGTTGGCGGCGCAACCCTGGTGCAGCGGCGTCGTCGGGATGATGGGAATCTCCTGGGGCGGCTTTAACGGACTTCAGATTGCGGCGCGCCGCCCTGCGGCGCTCAAGGCGATCGTCACCATCTGCTCGACTGATGATCGCTACGCCGACGATGTGCATTACATGGGCGGCACGCTGCTTGCGGTCGACGGACTCGAGTGGGGCTCGTTCTTTTTCGGCTCGATGTGTCTGCCGCCCGACCGGGTGCTGGTCGGCGACGGCTGGCGGGCGATGTGGCTGGAGCGCCTCGAGAACGTGCCGCTGTTCTTCGAACTGTGGCTACGGCACCAGCGACGTGACGCCTATTGGAAGCATGGATCGGTCTGCGAGGATTACGCCACGATCCAATGCCCCGTGTACGCCGTCGGCGGCTGGACCGATGCCTACACGAATGCAATTCCACGCTTGCTCGAGCGGCTGAGCGTACCGCGCAAGGGTCTCATCGGGCCGTGGGCGCACGGATATCCGCATTTTGCGCGTCCCGGCCCGCAGATCGGCTTCCTGCAGGAGATGCTGCGGTGGTGGGATTATTGGCTCAAGGGCATCGATACCGGCGTGATGGATGAGCCCATGCTGCGCGCATGGATGACGGACAGCGTCAAACCTGCCTCCGGTCATGACACGTTGCCGGGCCGCTGGATTGCCGAATCTTCATGGCCGCCGCCGGGAATCACACCTCGGCGCCTGTTCTTGACCGACGAGGGGCTGCGAAACGAAGCGGCACATTTCACCGCTCGTTCACTGTGCTCGCCGCAGACCGTCGGTAAATGTTCGGGAAGCTGGGTCCCGTTCGGCCGTGGACACGACCAGGCCGAGGATCAGCGCGACGACGACATGCGCTCGCTCGTTTTTGAGACGTCGCCCCTCGATGCGCCGATCGAGATCCTCGGCGCGGCGATCGTCACGCTCGAGCTCGCGTCGGACAAGCCGGTGGCGAATCTGGTGGTTCGATTATGCGATGTGCACCCCACCGGTGAATCGCTGCGGGTCAGCTACGGCGTGCTCAACCTCACCCATCGCGACGGACACGAGAAGCCTGCGCCGCTGGCGGCCGGCCAACGCTACCGCGCGAATATCCAACTCAACGATGCCGGCTCGGTGTTCCCGGCCGGCCACAGGATCAGGCTCGCGCTATCCACGGCGTACTGGCCGATGCTCTGGCCAAGTCCCGAGCAGGCGACGTTGCTGATTTCCGGCGGCACGCTCGAGCTGCCGGTACGCGCGCCCCGAGCCACCGACGCGCTGCTCAAACCGCTGCCTGGTCCGGAGTCGGCGCCACCCGAGAAGCCGACGATCACCCGTCGCAGCGACATGCGCATCGAGCGCATCGACCGCCTCGGCCTTGAATTGGGCACGCACGATGAGTCGAAGACTCACGTCGAGGAGGACGACCCGCTCAGCGCCATGATCGACCTGCGGCGGACCTGGACGGTGTCGCGCGACGCATGGCAAATCCGCATCGAGACGCAGATGCGGCTCTCGTGCACCGGCGAGGCTTTCCTGCTGCAGGCAAGCTTGCGCGCGTGGGAAGGCGCCAACGAAGTCTGTCGTCGCGAATGGGATCGCGCCATTGCTCGCGACTTCTTATGAAAAGGCGTCCCGCGTGACCGCGTGGTGTGAGGTGGTTCGCCGCGCACTTCACCCGGGTGGCTTCAGGCTGCGCGAATGTCGGCGCCAATTTCTGGTGTGATCCGCGCCTCTAGCGGTTTCATGCTCCACTACTTTTTCGAATGCGGTGTGCCCAGGTACGGGAACTCCTTCAGGACGTCGGTGTGGGGCTTGAGACCCGTGGGCGGGGCCTGATTTTTCGTCAGGAAGGCGATGCGGTAATTGATCACGTCGTCGGTGAAGACCCGGCCGTTGGGGTACTTTGCGGGCTTCGACGGATCGAAGCTCAGCACGTCGGGAAGCGTGCCCTCCTTGTCGATCGCGGCAATCGCTTCCTCACGCGTGTAATTGCCGGTATGCCCCATGAGGTGCACGAACTGGTCGAGCCATCGCTTGCGATCGTTGACGGGCTCGCTCGCGTTGTATTCCTCCTTGGTGTCGTCGGTGTTGAAGAAGCTGCTGACGCTCGGATGGCCCGCGCGATCGACGTGAAGCAACTTGCCGTCGCGTCTTACGCTGCACCGCCCCCAGATGTGGATCTCGGGCTTGGGGTCGAGTTCACTCGTCGGCAGCTCGATCGCCGTCGAAAACACGTTCGCTTGCGTATTCGAATCCACGCCGGTCCATGGCGACCTGTCGCCGAGATGCGGCTCGGTGAAGTTCCGTTTGCCCCTGATATCGAACAGGTTCTTGATGCCGTCGAAGTCGAAAAAGAACGCGTCGCTGCGGCTGCCGGCGAAAAAAGTGTAGGGGCCCGACTTGATGATATTCGGCTTGGCGCCGAAGGAAACCTCGGCGTCGGCAACGATCTTCGTCCCTACCGCTTCGGCCGAGCGCGACTGCGCGCCCGTTGCCAGGAATACGTTAACGGTCTGCCTGCCGTTCTGCGGCTTCGAGAACACATAGCTGAGCGCGATGTCGGTCAGGTAATCGCCGTCGGTATCGATGTTGACGCGATAGATTGCGTCGGGATGAAGCGCGTCCGCATTGGGATTTGCGTTGAGGATGATCGCGGTTCT
>JAFAHL010000152.1 GCA_019237215.1 Hyphomicrobiales bacterium
GCGGACTACGTGCATTACGACGCCGCGCGGCCGCGCACCGACGCCACGCTGTCGCAGCACGACTTCGTCCGCATCAAGGCGCACTGCCTCGAGGTATTCCAGCGGGAGGTTCGCAAGGGATAAAGGCCGATGCGTTTCGATCCTTACCTTCCGATCATCGGCGTCGTCGGGCTGATCGTCGTCTGGTATCTGGCGGTGTGGTACCAGGTCGTGGATCCCGTGCTGCTGCCGTCGCCAATCGACACGTTTCGTGCGCTGTGGAATGGGATGACTAGTGGCCGGCTCGGCTTCGATTTCATGCGGACGCTGGAGCGCACGATCCTCGCAACGCTGATCGCGGCGGCGATTGCGATCCCGCTCGGCATTCTCCTGGGCGCGTCCGAGAAGGTTTACCGCTCGGTCGAGTTTGTCGTCGATTTCTTCCGTTCCACCCCGGCCTCGGCCATGTTCCCGCTGTTCCTGGTGCTGTTCGGGGTCGGGGACAAGACCAAGATTTCGGTCGCCGCATTCGGGGCGGCGCTGGTCATTCTGTTCAACGTCGCCTATGGGGTCATGCACGCGCGCAAGACGCGGCTCTTGGCCGCCAAGGTGATGGGCGCGTCGCGAATCCGCGTGCTCACCGACGTCATGCTGCTCGAATCGCTGCCGCAGACCTTCGTCGGATTGCGCAATGGCGTCTCCCTGGCGCTCGTGATCGTGGTCGTGGCCGAGATGTTCATCGGCTCGACCGACGGCCTCGGGCAGCGCGTGTTCGAGGCGCAGCAATTGTTCGCCATGCCCGACATGTACGCGGCGATCTTCGCAGCCGGCGGGCTGGGCTACGGCCTCAACCTCCTGTTTCTGCTGGTCGAGCGCCAGTTCGTCCACTGGTCGGGGAAGTGACGGACAAGATGGCCGATGAGAGTTTGACGCGAAAAACCGCGCGCGCGCTCGCCGCCATGATCAAGGCGCGCGCGGTGAGCCCGGTCGAGGTTCTCGACGCGCATCTGGCGGTGATCGCGCGCGTGAACCCCAAGCTCAACGCCATCGTGACGCTCGCAGCCGAGCAGGCCAATGACAACGCGCGCGCCGTCGAGGCCGCGGTCATGCGCGGGGAGCGCCTGGGGGCGCTTGCCGGGCTTCCCATCGCGATCAAGGACGTCACGCCGACGGCCGGCATCCGCACCACGTTCGGCTCGCCTCTCTACAAGGATCACGTCCCCGAAGAGGATGCCGAAGCGGTTAGTCGCCTCAAAGCCGCGGGCGCCATCGTGCTGGCGAAGACCAATACGCCGGAATTCGCGACCGGCGCGAACACGGTGAACGCGCTCTTCGGCGCGACGCGCAATCCCTGGAATTGCGCGCTCAGCCCGGCCGGCTCCTCGGGAGGATCGGCGGTGGCGGTCGCGACCGGCATGGTTCCGATCGCGCAGGGCACCGATTTCGGCTGCTCGATCCGAATTCCGGCGGCGTTCTGCGGCATCGTGGGGATACGGCCCACGCCCGGCCTTACGCCGAATCATCCGACGCCGCTGCTGTGGGATGCGGGCCAAGTGCACGGCCCGCTGGCGCGCACGGCGGAGGACGCGGCACTCGTGCTCGACGCCATGATCGGGTTGAGCCGCTTCTCGCCGATCTCGGTTGCGCCGCCCTGGCCGAGCGCGCTCGCCGAGGTCGACCGCTGCAAGGATGCGTGCGGGTTGCGGATCGCCTATGCCTCGGACATTGCCGGGATCGGGGTCGACGCCGAGATCGATGCAATCTGCCGGCAAGCCGCACGGCAGCTGCAGGATGCCGGCGCGGTGGTCGAGGAGGTCGCGTTCGACGCGTCCGACGGCCGCGATCCCTATAAGACCTGGCGCGGCGCCTGGATGGTCGGGCGGCAATTCACGCGGCTTTCGCGGGTCGAAGCGTTCGGCGAGAACCTGAAAGGAAACGTGAAGGCCGGCATGAAGGTCACCGCGCTCGACCTCGCCGCCGCGGAGCACACGCGCCAGCAGCTGTTTCATCGCTTCCGCGAATTGTTCGAGCGCTTCGACATCCTGCTGACGCCGGCGGCGCCGGTGAAGCCATATCCCGTCGAGATGAACTTCCCGAACGAGATCAACGGACGAAAATTCGACAATTACATCGACTGGATCGCGCCGGCGTTTCTGATCACACTCGTCAGCCTGCCCGCCGGCAGCGTCCCCGCCGGCAAGACGCGAGACGGGCTGCCGGTCGGCCTGCAAATCGTCGCGCCGCGGTTCGAGGAGCCGCGCATTCTGGCACTGGCCAAGCTCGTCCAGCAGGCGCATCCGATCGGATGGCCGCCG
>JAFAHL010000217.1 GCA_019237215.1 Hyphomicrobiales bacterium
GACGTAGAGCAGCCGCCGGTATTCGTCCTCGGCCTCGCGCCGCGCGCGCTCGCGCGCCGCGGCGACCGGCGCGGTGTCGCTCGCCTTCACGCCGGCCCACACGAAGCAGGTCGGCGAGTGGGAGGTGGCTTGTGCCAGCGCCAGCAGTCGCGGCTGGCGCTGCGGCGGTCCCGCCGGTGGCGTCGTGGTGTCGGCGAGAACGACGATCGGCGCTTCCAGGCCCTTGGCGCCGTGCACCGTCATCACCCGCACCTCGTCGCGGGTGATCTCCATGTCGCGTTTCACGTCGGTCTGCGCGGTGCGCAGCCAGGCGATGAAGCCCTGCAGCGACGGCGTCTCGCGCCGCTCGTAGTCGAGCGCGAGGTTGAGGAATTCGTCGAGCGCGTCGTCGGCCTCGTGACCGAGCCGGGCGAGGAAGCGCTTGCGGCCGCCGTCGGCGCCGAGCACGCGCGCGTAGAAGGCGAACGGCGCCTCGCGCGCCCATTCGGCCATGCGCTCGAGCTTGCTCACGGCATCGGCAAAGCGCGCATTGCCGTGCGCTTTCGCCCGCAACGCCGTGCGCAGCGAGCCTTTGCGCTCCCAGGCGATCGCGAACAGATCCTCGTCGTCGAAGCCGAATAGCGGGCTCTTGAGCACGGTCGCGAGCGCGAGATCGTCGTCGGGCAGCAGCAGCGCGTCGGCGAGCACCATCAGATCCATCACCGCGATATGCTCGGTCAGCACCAGCCGGTCGGCGCCGGCGACGGGGACGTGCAGGTCCTTGAGCGCGCGGATGATCGCCTCGAACAAGGGCCCGCGCTGGCGCACCAGCACCAGCACGTCGCCGGCGCGCGCGCCGCCTTTCATCCAGCGCTTGACGTTCCTTGCGATCTTGGCCGCGAGCCGCACCTGCGGGCTCGTTTCGATCAGTTGATCGAAGGGCGCATCCCAGGCCTCGATCTCGCGTTTGTCCGCGGGTTTGGTCGTGTCCCAGATTTCCACCAGGCCGGGTGCGGCGTCGGCGAGCGGCTCATGCACGGTCTTGACCGCGTCGGCCGAAAGGCCGGCAAAGGCCTCCGGCCGCCCAAACACCTCGTCAACCGCCCCGAGCACGTTCGCCCCGGAGCGAAACGAATGGCGGAAGCGCAGGTAGCGAAAGTCGTGTTCGACGGCCTTGGACAGCTTATCGAACGCCCGGTGCATGACCTCGAATTCGCGCGGGGCCGCGCCCTGGAACGAGAAGATCGATTGCTTCTCGTCGCCGACGGCGAAAATCGTGCGCTTGAGGAAGCGCGCGCCGGCGCCGGCGAAAAATTCGCTCGTGAGGCGCCGGATGATCTCCCATTGCTTCGGGCTCGTGTCCTGCGCTTCGTCGATCAGCATGTGGTCGATGCCTTGATCGAGCTTGTAGTGCACCCAGGCCGCACCCTCCTCGCCCAGCAGCGCCAAGGTCTTCTCGATCAGGTCGTCGTAATCGAGGTATCCGCGCCGGTCCTTCGCGGCCTGGTAGCGGGAGATCACGGCATCGGCGATGGTGACGAGCGCCGCGGTGCGGTCGCGGCAGACCAGGGCGTTGCGGCGCTCCACCAGCGCGAGCATGCGCGTGCGTTCACCGCACAGGCGCTCGGCAAGCCGTGGATTGGCGGCCTCGATCGCCCGGGTGATGAGTTGCTGGCGGGGCTCGAGCTTGCCGGTGAGGAAGAACTGACGGTAGACCGCGGCGCGCTCCGCGCCGGTGGCTGCGAGCGCGGCGTCAAGGCGGCGCGCCTGTTCCTGATCGCTCTTGGCGCCGCGCGCGAGCACCGCGGCGGCGGCGGCCCATTGCGAGGCCGCAAACAGCGGGCCCTCCGTCATCTCGCTTTCGACGCGCTCGACGGTGTCGTCGGCGCCCACACCGAGCGCGCCGCAGAGCGAGGCGATGGCCGCCTCGATGCTGCCGCCGTGGTCGATCCAGGCGCGCACGGCGTCGCGCTTGCGGATCGCTTCGCCGACCACGTCCTTGAAGGTCTGGTCGGAGGCGGTCGCGATCGCGGTCGCGAGCGCGCGGCCGAGCGCGCCGTCGGGTGACAACGCTGCGTCGAGCAGCACGGTAAGACTGATCTCGCCGAGGAGCTGCGCCTGCGCCGCCTCCTCGAGCACGGTGAAGCGCGCGGCGACGTTGGCCTCGAACGGAAAGTGGTGCAGCAGCCGCGTGCAGAAGGCGTGAATCGTCTGCACCTTCAGCCCGCCCGGCGTCTCCAGCGCCAGGGCGAACAGCCGCCGCGCCAAGGTGCGCCGCGCCCCGTCCGGCTGGAGATTGGAAATCCGCCTGATCGCCGCGTCGAGCTCGGCGTCGTCGAGCGCGGTCCAGCGGCGCAGCTCGTCGAACACGCGGTTGGCCATGTTGGCGGCGGCGGCCTTGGTGAAGGTGATGCAGAGGATCTTCGCCGGATCGACGTCATCGAGCAGAAGCCGGATCACCCGCTGCGCCAGCACGTGGGTCTTGCCCGAGCCGGCATTGGCCGTGACCCAGGCCGAGACCGCGGGGTCGGAGGCCTCGACCTGCGTGCGGCGCAGGTCCTCAGGGATCGCGCGAATGGTGCGAACGGCGGTCATTCCGCGCCCTCCGCATCATCCGGTCCGCCGACGGACCATTCCTTCACCCGCGCGAGGTGATCGTAGGCGCCGTAGCGGCTCTTCCACATCGACAGCACCAGCGGAAGATAGGGCTGCTGCTCATCCTCGAAGCGGGTGGCGACGAGTTTGAGCTTGGCGAGCGCGCGGTCGCCATGGACGTTGGCGTCGCCGTCCTTGAAGTCGATCGGCACGCCGTCGCCCGCGGGGTCGCCGCCCTTGAGCGAGACGTAGACCAGCTCGGCGACGGACGC
>JAFAHL010000442.1 GCA_019237215.1 Hyphomicrobiales bacterium
GTCGCATCTGCCGTCGTCCGCGCCATGGTGAAGACGCAGGCCGCGTTGAAGGAGAATGTCGCGCGCGCGACCGAGGTGGGCCGCAAGCTTTTTCCGCCGTCCGAAGCCGAGCTGATCGCCGAGCTCATTCGCCGGGACCTTCCCTATTACGACCCGTCGATCTCGAGGAGCTTCGTCGCCGGCATGAACCAATTCTCGCGCGACGTCGGCATACTCACCGGTGACGTTCCCTACGAGGGCATCGTCGCCACCCAATTTTCGCATTTGTGGAAGCAGTCGTAGGTCGTACAGACCCGCGGTGCCGACTGATTGGCTCGGCTCACGTTGCCCGTCGTCCCCGCGCAGCGGGGACGACACATATGAGCTGATCAGTCGGAGTCGGTATCCGACGCCAGCGGCGGCAGATTGAGCGCGGCGTCGACCAGCGCGTTCGCCCGCGCAAAATCGAAACTGCGATAGACGTTCTGCTTCACCACGAACGAGGCGCCGCCGTAGAACTTCTCGTATTGCTGGTGGCGGCTGCCGAATTCCGAGCCGATGAAGTCCCAAGCGAGCCGCATCAGCGCCACCTTGGTTTTCGCGTCGGAGGACGCCGAGCGCATGTAGCGCTCGATGTCGCGCGCCGTCTCCTCGCTCTCGAAGTCGCGCAGCGACGACGGCAGCGTGATCATCGCGGCACCCGTAAGCTCGCGGATGATTTCGAGCATGCGGCCGTTGAGCTCGGATTGCAGCGCCATCGCCGAATAGAGCGCGTTCCGCGACGGCCACAGCACTCCGGCTTTGTCGATCGGCGCCGTCACCTCATGCGCGAGCAACATATGCTCGTAGATCGACACCCAGGCGGCAAGCTCGCCCATCGTGATCTGCACCGCCGGATTCGCGACATTTCCGGTCATCTCGTTCATGCGTTGGGCGATGCCGATCATGAAACGCAGCTTGGTGACGTAGCGCACCTGCGCCTGATGGTTGCCGTAGAGATGCGATGGCGTCTTCCACCACTGATCGCGCGACAGTTCGAGGTTGCGGTAGATGAAGACCCGCTCCCAGGGCACGAACACGTTGTCGAAGACGACGTAGCTGTCGGTTTCGTCGAAACGGCTCGAGAGCGGATAGTCGAAGGCGTTGGTCGCCCCGATCGCGAACGGTCGCCGCGGATAAAGCTTGACGCCCGGCGCGTTGACGGGAACGGCCAAGCAGTTGGCGTAGTTCTCGTCGCCTGGCTGCAGCGGATGGATGCAGCTTAAGTGGATGACGTCCGAGATCGCGCCGCCGGTCGCGAGCTGCTGCGCGCCGGAGATGATGATGCCGTCATCGCGCTCCTTGACCACGCCGGCATAGAGCGTTGGATCGCTCTGCTTGTGCGCGGGCTTGCTGCGGTCGATCTGCGGCGGGACGATGGCATAGGACGCGTAGAGGTGATTGTCGCGTAGCTGTTCGTAGAACGCGACCACGTTGTCGGCGAAATTCTGTCCGCCCGCGGCGAGAACGCTCGACGTCGCGGCGTAGCCGCAGAAGAAGCCGGCGACGTGGTCAGGCGTGCGGCCCATCAAGCCGAATGTCGCCTCCGCCCAGGTTTCGGAAAACAAACGTCGCGCTCGCAAATCGGCATGACTGCGCGGGATCTGGTAAGCGCGCAACACCGGCTCGCCGGTCTTGGGCGAGACGAACGTCATGCGCTCGCGCATCTCCGGCGCCGCCGCGATGTCGTAGAGTCTCGCGATCGAGCGCGCCGCCTCGCGGAACGCGAGATGCGCGGTCACGTCCTTGACGCGTTCGCCGTCGACGAACACCTGCCGTCCATCGTTGAGCGAGCGAAGATAGTCAGACCCGGTTCGCATCACAGCCTGCGCCTTGCGCGGTTATTCGACGTTCACGACTTTACGCCATTGGCGATGAGCTCGACCAGCTTGTGCGGCATGACCGGCGTTTGCGCGATGCGGACCCCGAAGGGTTGCAACGCGTCTTCGATGGCGGAAATCACCGCTGCCGCGGTCGGAATGGTGCTGACTTCTCCCGCGCCCTTGGCGCCGAGCGGATTGAGCGGCGAGGGCGTCTCTTTATAGAGCGTTGCGATCGCCGGCACTTCCGTGGCGCTGGGCAAGAGGTAATCGGCGAAGGTCGTGGTGACGGGCTGGCCGACCTCGTCGTACCCCATCCACTCCAGCACCGCATTGCCGATGCCGTGCGCCACGCCGCCGCGCACCTGGCCGTCGACCATCAAGGGATTGATCAAGGTCCCGGAATCCTGAAGCGCCACATAGTTGAGGAGCTTGACGCCGCCGGTATCGGGGTCGACCTCGACCTCGGCAACGTGGCAGGCATTGGCATAGGCGAGCGCATCGGTTCGCCAATTGACGTTGGCGTCGAGACCGGGGTCGATGTCCGCAGGGAAGCCATAGCCGGGCGCGCCCTTGAGGATGCGCGCAAGCTCGCTGAGCTTGATTGAAAGCTGCGACGCGCCGATGACGCGCACCTCGCCGTCCACGAGCTCGAGATCGTGCTCGGCCGCCTCCAGCACGTGGCTCGCGAGCTTCTTGGCCTTGTCGGCAACCGCCCGCGCGGCTAGCAGCACCGACGAACCGGCGGTGACGGTCTGGCGGCTGGCGAATGCGCCAAGCCCGAGCGAGACCCCGCCGGTATCACCCGGCACGACGGTGATGTCCTGCGCCCGCAGGCCAAGCTCGCCCGCGCAAATCTGCGCGAGCGCGGTGCGCAGGCCCTGTCCGATCGCGGCGGCGCCGGTGAATACCGATACGCGTCCCGTATTCGATACCCGCACCAGGCCGGACTCGAATGGACCACGCCCCGTGCCCTTGATGCCGTGCGCGAGCCCGATGCCGAGATAGCGGCGCTCTCGTCGCGCGGCGGCTTGACGCTGGGGAAAGTCCTGCCAACCCGCTGCCTGCAAGACCTGCGCCTGCGAAGCGGGATAATCGCCGCTGTCGTAGCACATGCTGGCGCCGGAGCGTGCCTTGAGCGGCTTGGTGTAGGGCATCTTCTCTGGCGGGATGAGGTTGCGGCGACGCACCTCCGCGCGGTCAAGGCGCAGCTCGCGCGCCAGGCGGTCCATGAGTCGTTCCATGGCGAAGGCCGCCTGCGGGTAACCGGCCCCGCGTACCGACGACACCGGCGTCTTGTTGGTGGCGGCGACGATCACCTCCACGGACAATGCCGGAAGAACGTAGGGCCCGCTCATCATGGACGCCGAGTTGTAGGGGATGTTGACGTCTTGCAGGGCGTACGCGCCGAGATCGTGGATCAGCCGGCCGCGGATGCCGAGGAGTTTCCCATCCGCGCCCGCCGCGATGTCGAGCGACCAATATTGGTCGCGCTCCTGGGCGGCGTTGGTGAAATGCTCGCGCCGGTCCTCGATCCACTTGATCGACCGCTTGAGGAGCTTGGCGGCCGCCACCACGGCGATGTCTTCGGCGTAGACGCAGAGCTTGGGACCGAAGCCACCGCCGACGTCGGGTGTCGCCACGCGCAGCCGGCTCTCGTCGAAATCAAGCAGCGCGGTCAACGACTGGAACAGGTCGTGCGCTTTCTGCGTCGATGCCCACACCGTCATCGTGTCGTCGTGCCATTCCGCGAGAATGCCGCGGCCTTCGATCGGATGGGCGCCGCCGCGATGTTGCCAAAGCTCCTCGTGGAAGACGTGGGCGGCCTTGGCGAAGGCCGCTTCGGCATCGCCATAGGCGACCTTGTAGCTAGCGGCGATGTTCGTGTTCAGCTCGCGCCGAACCGCGGGCGCAGTCGGCTCGACCGCGCTGCGGCAGTCCGACACGGATGAGAGCACATCGTAGTCGACCTGGACCTTCGCCGCGGCGTCCTCGGCGACATAGCGGTTGTCGGCGAGCACGATCGCGATCGCCTCGCCGACGTACGACACTTCGCCATCGGCGAGCGCGAACGACCAGTACCGATCGAGCGGCGCTCCTGAATTCGAGTGGCGCAGCATGCGGCGCTTGGCGAGGACCGGCGCGAGATCATCGAGCGCGAGGACGGCGTGAACCCCCGGCAGCGCCAGTGCGTCATGCGCGCCGATCCTGCGGATCGCGGCGTGCGGATGCGGGCTGCGCACGAACGCCGCGTGCCACACCCCGGGGCGCGCGATGTCGTCGACGAAGCGCCCCTTGCCGACGAGCAGGGCGCCGTCCTCGAGGCGAGGAATGCGCGCTCCAATCAATCCACTCATGTCTCGACCGCGCATGCATTTCGCAGCGCGGGCCTTTGTGAACGTTTCGTCCCGAGACTGCGGCTTAGTCCGACATCGCCTTGGCGGCTTTGGCGATCACATCCTTGGGCATGGCGTAGGCCTCAGCCAGCAAGGCATGGAGCTTGTCCGCGTGGACGGGATTGACCTCTAAGTTGAGCCGCTCCGCCTCGGCGAGAAAGTCCGGGTCCTTGGTCGTGCGCTCGAAGGCCGCGATCAGCGCCGCCTTGCGATCCGCGGGAACGCCGGGCGGGGCCGCGAACGGCCGCGCCATGGCCTGCCCGATCAGCATCAATTTC
>JAFAHL010000221.1 GCA_019237215.1 Hyphomicrobiales bacterium
GTGCTCGCCGACGACGTCGACGTAATCGAAGCGGCCCTCACGGATCGTTAGGACGGTGGCGTCGCCGGCGCTGCCGGGCTTGAGGCTGCCGAGCTCGGGACGCTGCAAGGCAAATGCCGCGTTCGCCGTCGAGGCTGCAATGACGTCCGCAAGCGGCATCCCCAGGCAGAGGAATTTCGACATGGTCGTGACCTGGTCGAAGGCCGGCCCGTTGATGCAGAGCTGATGCACATCCGACGAAATGGTGTCCGGGAAAAAGCCGTTGGCCAGCATGGCGCGCGCGGTCTTGAACGCAAACGAGCCCTTGCCGTGCCCGATGTCGAACAGCACCCCACGCTGCCGCGCTTCGATGACCGCGCGTTTCACGGTGCCTTGTGCGGTCGCCGGCGAGTTTGGGAACGGACGGAACGCGTGGGTGAGCACGTCGCCCGGCCGCAGGCGCGCGATCACCTCTTCGTAGCTCGGCGGCGGATCGTCGATGTGGGCCATCACCGGCACGCCGACTTCGTCGGCGACCTCGAGCGCGATGTCGAGCGGCACCGTGCCCGAGCGGCCCGAGGCGCGAGCGCCGACGCGGACCTTGATTCCGACGATGATGTCGCGATTGGCATTGGCGACCTCCACCGCATCGATCGGCGCCATCAGTCGGATCTCTTCGCTCTCGCCGACCATCACCCGCGGCGAGAAGGCATAGATGCCGGCGAACGAGACATGGAGATAAGCCAGGATGCGCACCTCGCTGCGCTCGATCACATGCTTGCGGAATCCGGCAAAGTTGCCGGGACCGGCGCTGCCGGTATCGACGGCGGTGGTGACGCCCGACCGGCGGCAGAAATCTTCCGCGTCGACGCCGAGCGAGGTCCCGCCCCAATAGACGTGGGTGTGCAGATCGATCAGTCCCGGGGTGACGATGCGGCCGGATACGTCGCGGACGTCGGTCTTGGCGTCGGGGCGCAGTCCCGCGCCGATGCGCGCCACCTTGCCGTCCGCGAACGCGACGTCGATCACGGCGTCGAGTTTCTGCGAGGGATCGACGACGCGGCCACCGCGCAGGATGAGATCGTAGCTCATGGGAGAGTTCTCCGCACGGGTCGCGCCCGCGTCGCCGTCAATCCCGCAGCTTGAAGCGCTGAATCTTGCCGGTCGCGGTGCGCGGCAAGTCGCCCCGGATGTCGATCCAGCGCGGATATTTCCACGCGCCGGTGCGCTCCTTCACATGCGCGCGCAGCGCTTCGAACAGCCGCTCGTCGGCGCCGTAGCCGTTCTTGAGCACAATGAAGGCTTTCGGTTTGACCAGCCCGTCGCCATCCTCCTTGCCGATGACGGCGGCCTCGAGCACTGCCTCATGCGAGACGAGCGCCGCCTCGACCTCGAACGGGGACACCCACATGCCGTTGACCTTGAACATGTCGTCGGTGCGCCCGCGGTAATAATAGTAGCCATCGGCGTCGCGCAGGTATTTGTCGCCGGTATGGGTCCATTCGCCGACGAAGGTGCGCCGGCTCTTCGCCCGCTGGTTCCAGTAGCTTTCGCCGGCGGAGGGCCCGCGCACCACGAGTTCGCCGATCTCGCCATCGGGGAGCTCGCGCCCGTTCTCGTCGACGATCTTCAGGTCGTATCCCGGCACCGGCTTGCCGGTCGATCCGTAGCGGACGTCGCCCGGGCGGTTGCTTAGAAAGGTCTGCAGCATTTCGGTCGAGCCGAGCCCGTCGAGAATGTCGACGCCCACGACCGCGCGCCAGCGTTCGCCGAGATGGGCGGGCAGCGCCTCGCCGGCCGAAATGCACAGCCGCAGGCGGTCGGAGCCCGCGCCGGGACCGAGGTCGGGGTCCACCAGCAGGGCCGCATAAAGCGACGGCACGGCGTAGAAAATGGTCGGGCGATGACGCCGAAGCGTCGCCAGCACCGCCTGCGGCGTCGCGCGATCCGGCAGCAAGACGGCGCTCGCGCCGACCGACATGGGAAACGAGATGGCATTGCCGAACCCATAGGAGAACGAGAGTTTCGCCGCCGAGAACGCGACGTCATTCTCGCGGATGCCGATGATGCCCTGCCCCATCAGCTTCGCCGTCGCCATCAGGCTGGTGTGAACGTGCCTGACCGCCTTGGGCTCACCGGTGGAGCCCGACGAGTACATCCACAACGCCACCTCGTCCGACATCGTCGGCGCGGTGAAGGGCGTCGGCTCGGCGTTTGCCAGCATATCCTCGAACAAATGCACGCCCGGCACATCCGGTCGCTCCCGCGCGCTCGTCTCGACGAGAATGATTGAATGCAGATGCGGCAGCCGATCGCGCATCGACAGCACGGTCGGGACGAGCGCAGCCGCGACCACGATCGCGGCGGCGCGGCTGTCGGCGAGCAGATAGGCATATTG
>JAFAHL010000056.1 GCA_019237215.1 Hyphomicrobiales bacterium
GCGGTGGCCGCGCGTGTCGGCGCACCGCTCGGCCACGATTTCTGTGCGCTGTCACTGTCCGACAACTTGAAACCCTGGCCCGTGATCGAGCGTAGGCTGGATGCGGCGGCGCAGGCCGGGTTTGTAATCGCGCTCTATAATCCGATCTCGCGGGCTCGGCCGTGGCAACTCACCGCAGCCTTGGAGCACTTGCGGCGTTATCTCCCGACCACGACGCCAATTGTATTCGGTCGCGCAGTCGGCAGAGCGAATGAGAATATCGCGGTCACGACGCTGCACGCTGCCGATCCCGCCGGCGCCGACATGGCGACCCTCGTCATCGTCGGTTCGGCCGCGACCCGCCTCGTGCCGCGGCCCGGGCACGCCCCCCTTGTCTATACGCCGCGGAGCGCGAGCGCATGATCGAGCCACCTCAGCGCTTCCTCGACGGTCTCGACGGTCGGCACCGCGGGCAAGGTCGGGCGGCGCAGCAAGATGACGGACAGGCGGAGCGCGCGCGCCGCCGCGATCTTGCCGTAGGTCGCAGTCCCACCGCTATTCCTGGCGACGACGAGGTCGATCGCGTTGGCGGCCAGCAACGCCCGATCGTCAGCCTCGGTGAACGGCCCACGGCCGGTGACGTAGGATGCGTGCGCCACCGCGAGGGGCGGCTCGACCGGCTCGACGCTGCGCACGAGATAATGGTGCTGCGGCGCCTGCGCGAAAGTCCCGATCTCGCTCTTGCCGAGCGCGAGGAAGACACGGCGGGGCGCTTCACCCAGCGCTTGTACTGCCGCGGCGACATCGGCAACCTCGATCCAACGATCGCCGGGGAGCGGCATCCATGGCGGTCGGCGCAGCGCAAGCAGCGGTACGCGCGTGGCTGCCGCCGCGTCGGCCGCGTTAGCCGAGATGATTGCGGCGTAAGGATGAGTCGCATCGACAAGCGCGTCGACGCGTTCGGCCGTGAGATATTGGCCAAGGCCCTCGGCGCCACCGAATCCGCCCATCCGCACCGGCACCGCGTGAGTGGCCGGCGCCCTGGTGCGGCCCGCGAGCGAGACCGTTACGGCCACATCGGCGCGTTCGACGAGACGTTCCGCCAGCCGTCGCGCTTCCGTCGTGCCGCCGAGAATGAGGATGTGTCGCATGTCGTTCGGTGACTCGCTTGCGCGCGAGACTGCCGCGCCGCGCCGCTGGTTGTCTATCGTCGGGATCGGCGAGGACGGGGTCGAGGGCCTGACGCCGACCGCTCGGAGCCTTGTCCACGCGGCAGAGATGGTGTTCGGCGGTCCGCGGCATCTCGTTCTTGCTGCCCCGCTCATCCGCGGCGCCGCGCGGCCGTGGCGCAGCCCGTTTGAGCGCGCGGTCGAGGAGGTGTTGGCGCAGCGCGGCCGGCAAGTGTGCGTGCTCGCATCGGGTGATCCATTCGTTTACGGCGTCGGCTCGGTCTTGTTGCGGCATGTCGATCCGCGCGAGACGGTGACGGTGCCGGCGCTTTCGACCTTCAGTCTTGCGGCCGCGCGTCTGGGCTGGGCGCTGCCGGAGACGACCCAGCTCTCGTTGCACGGCCGTGCGCTCGATCTCGTCCGTCCGCATCTGCAGCCGGGCGCGCGCGTGCTTGCGCTGACGTCAGACGGCGAGGGGCCGGCCGCGCTCGGCCGCCTGCTGGCCGATACCGGCTTCGGTACCTCGCGCATGACCGTGCTCGAGGCGCTGGGCGGGCCGCGCGAACGGGCGCGTGCAACGACGGCCGCAGGCTTCGACCTCGGTGACGTCGGCCCGCTCAACATCGTTGCGATCGAAGTCGAGGCCTTGCCGGACGCACGTGTGCTCGCGCGAACGTCCGGTCTATCCGATGAGCTTTTCGAGCACGACGGCCAGATCACGAAGCGCGAGATCCGCGCGATGACGCTTGCTGCACTCTCACCGCGGCGAGGCGAATTATTGTGGGACGTTGGTGCCGGTGCGGGCTCGGTAGCGATCGAATGGATGCTCGCCGATCCCTCGATGCGTGCGATCGCGATCGAGGCGCGCAGCGACCGCGTCGCGCGCATCCGTCGTAACGCCGCCGCATTCGGAGTGCCGGGACTCGAGGTGATCGAGGGCAGGGCACCGGCGGCATTCGCGGGCCTCGCCCAGCCCGATGCGCTCTTCATCGGCGGCGGCGCGGCCGGCGTGCTCGATGCCGCCGTGGCCGCGCTTCGGCCTGGCGGACGGTTGGTCGTCAACGCCGTGACGGTCGAGACCGAAGCGCTGCTGATGGTCCGCCATGCAACCCTCGGCGGCGAGCTAACTCGCGTCGCGATCGCGCGCGTCGAACCCATGGGCGGCATGCAAGCGTGGCGGCCGGCGCTGCCGGTGACCCAGTGGGTCTGGAAGAAGCCATGATCGTCGCGGGCATCGGTTGCCGCAAAGGCACTTCGGCAGATGACATCGGCGCCGTGATCGGCGCCGCACTCGCGCGCGCCGGCTTCGCAACGCAGGCGCTCTGCCTCATCGCCGCTCCCGAACTCAAACGTGGCGAGCAGGGCATCGCCGCGGCTGCGGCCGCGCTCGGCGTGCCTCTCGTTCTGATTCCCAAGGCCGACCTCGCGGCCGCAGGCGCACGTGCCGAAACCCGCTCCGAGCGCGTGCTTGCGCTGACGGGGATCCCCTCCGTCGCTGAAGCGGCAGCGCTGGCAGGAGGCGGCCCCACGGCGCGGCTGATCCTGCCGCGGATCGCGGTCGGAAGCGCGACCTGCGCGCTGGCCGTCAGCGGGGAACGATCATGAGCGTCCATTTCATCGGCGCCGGCCCCGGCGCCGCCGACCTTATTACGGTCCGTGGCCGCGACCTGCTGCAGCGATGCCCTATCTGTCTCTATGCCGGCTCGATCGTCCCGCCGGACCTGCTGCGATATTGTCCGGCCGGGGCTCGATTGGTCGACACTGCGCCGCTGACGCTCGACGACATCGAAGCCGAATGCGTGGCGGCTCATGCCGCCGGACAGGACGTGGCGCGGCTTCAATCCGGCGATCTCTCCGTATTCAGCGCCGTCGCCGAGCAAATCCGCAGGCTCGAGCGGCGCGGCATTCCTTATACCTTGACCCCGGGCGTGCCGGCGTTCGCCGCGGCCGCCGCTTTGCTCGGCCGCGAGCTCACCGTGCCCGAGGTCGCCCAGAGCGTCATTCTCACCCGGATGCCCGGTCGGGCCTCGCCGATGCCGGCGGCCGAGCGGTTGCATGCCTTCGCCGCGACCGGCGCGACGCTCGTGCTTCACCTCGCAATTCAAGCCGTCGACACGATTGTCGCCGAGCTGACGCCGGTCTACGGCGGCGATTGTCCCGTCGCCGTGGTAGCGCGCGCGACTTGGCCGGACGAGCGCATCGTGCGGGGCACGCTCGCGGACATCGGCGCCAAGCTCGCGACCGAACAAATCGAGCGCACCGCCATTATCTTGATCGGTCGCGCATTGGCCGTGGAAGATTTCCGCGACAGCGCACTTTACGATCCGAGCTATCGCCGTCGCTTTCGGGGAGAAGGAAAACCGTGAGCAGGCGCGAACGCGGGCACATCCGATGAGCGAAGAACGCGCAGCCGCCGCCATGCGCGCCGATGCCCCGGTGCTCGCGCCGGGTCATGTTTGGCTCGCCGGCGCGGGACCTGGAGATGCGGGGTTGCTGACGCTTGATGCGCTCGCTGGCCTTTCACAGGCCGACGTCGTCGTGCACGACGCGCTCGTGGATCGCCGCGTGCTTGCGCTCGCGGGCCCGCAGGCGCGGCTCGAATTCGCAGGCAAGCGCGGCGGCCGTCCGTCCGCCGAGCAGGGCGACATCTCCAACCGCCTCATCGAGCTCGCGCGCGCGGGAAAGCGCGTCTTGCGGCTCAAGGGGGGCGATCCTTGCGTGTTCGGGCGCGGCGGCGAGGAAGCGCTGGCGCTCAAGGCCGCCGGCGTTCCGTTCCGGATCATCCCCGGCGTCACGGCGGGGCTGGCGGGACTGACCGCGGCCGCAATCCCCGCGACGCTGCGAGGCATCAACCGGGCAATCATCCTCGCTGCGGGCTATGGCGCGGATCAGGATGGCGTCGATTGGGGCGCGCTCGCGCGCACCGGCCAGCCGATCGTGCTCTATATGGCGATGCGAAATCTCGCGAAGATCGCCGACGAATTGATGCGCGGCGGTTTGCCACCCACCACACCCGCCGCGATCGTCGTCAGCGCAACAATGCTCGATGAGCGCATCGTCCTATCCACCCTCGATCGTGTCGCTGCCGACGCGCAGGCACATCAGCTGGGCGCGCCATCTATCATCGTCATCGGAAACATCGTGAACGTGCGCGAACGCCTCATCGATGCCGTCCACATGGTGGAAAGCGAAGCTGCGCGATGACGGCGCGCGGTCTCATCATTGCAGCCCCCAATTCCGGCGCCGGCAAAACGACCGTGACGCTTGGCGTGCTTGCCGCGTTCAAAAGAAGGGGCATCGCAGTGCGGGCGGCGAAAGCTGGCCCCGACTATATCGATCCGGCGTTTCATGCCGCCGCCACCGGCGCCCAAGGCTTCAACCTCGACACTT
>JAFAHL010000337.1 GCA_019237215.1 Hyphomicrobiales bacterium
CGGGCCCCACGCGATGGTAGTCGCAATTGCAGCGAGAATGGCATCACGCGAGGGTCTTGTATCCAGCGATTCGAGGAACTTCAGGAACAGCGATTTCCCGCCACGGTCGCGCACCGCCTTGAGCATGGCCTCGGGACGGGGATCGTCAGCCTCCGCGGGGGTTGCTGAGAACAACGCGCGCGTCTTGTCGTCCAGTTTGATCGGGCGTAGATCGAATCCTTCGTCGCGCGCATCGGCGAGTCCGGAATGAGCAAACAAATCGATCAGCCCTCGCGCGCACGCGAGCGTGCGCGCGACCCGTTTTGGTCCGACGATGGCGGCGGCAGCGGCCATGATCGTGTTGGGTGAGTTGCCGGCCTCGCGCGCGGCTTCCGCCGCCATCAATGCGGGATCGCCCACGAGATTGGTTTCTGCGGCAACGGCAATGTCGAGCATTGCGCGATCGTTGGGGCCCGCGATCTCGTGCACAAGAGGCAGCGCGAAGTTCGCCTCCAGCGGAAAGGCTGCGAGCTCGAGGACGGAATGCCCGTGCACGCTGGTGACCTGGGTCTTCGGGTCCATGACCGTTGCGCCGGACTTGTCCTTCATGCCCCGGCGCGGGATTACCGCCCCGATCTGAAGGCTCAGCGCCTTGATTTGGGCGTTGTACGGCGCCAAGGCCTCAACCGGGCGCAGCGCGAGTTGGGGCGGCAGCTCTATCCCCTGATCGTTTGCAATCCACGGCTTGAGCGCGAGGCTGCCGCGCGGCTCGAAATCAGGCCGCACATTGTTGAGCTTCATGACCGCGGTGAGCGCGAGCGGAATATGCGCGATGTTGGTGACCACGGCGCCCTTGGCGGAAACGACGGGATTCTCCGGCGTGAAGATGCCGTCGACCCCGAAGCTCTCCATGAACCAGCGTTCCTTGTCCTCGGCCTTGTCGCCCGAGCCGGCCATGGCCCCGGCGTGTCCCACCGCGCGGGTCAGCTTCGATTTCCAGCGCCCCACGACACAGGCCACGACGGGCTTTGCGAACTCGAGCCCGTGCTCATAGTACCCGCCAGGCTCGGCATACAGCACGGCAGCCTTGCTGCGCATGTCGTTGTTGAACGCGTGCGCAAAGTCGCGAGTGGCATAATGGATGTAGACGTCTTTGCCGGATGAGATCAGTGTGGTCGTGCCCCAGCCTTCAGTCCCGAGATACTGAGCGATGGTGGTGGTGAATCCGCCGGAATTTGAGAAGATGGCAATGGAGCCCTTGAGCAGCACTTCGTCGGGGTTGTCACCGCCGAGCGCGCCGCCGATGCGCACGCGATTCCAGGAGTCCGCCACTCCGAGGCAGTTTGCGCCAAAGATGTCGATCCCATTGGCTTGACCGAAAGCGCGAATTTCGCGCGCATCGTGAACCGCGATCTTTTCCGTAATCATCACGATCTTGCGCAGGTCCGGGTTCACCCGGATGAGCTCGGCAACGCCGTCGCGCACGCCCAATGGCGGCAGATAGACGACTCCAGTGTTGAAGGAGATGCCGTCGTCGAGCGCTTCGCGCACGTTGTTGTAGACCGGAATATCGCCGGCCTCGGTCGAGAGCGTCTGACCGCGCCGGCCGGGCGATGTCCCGCACGCCACGTTGCCACCGGAAAAGGCGTGGCTCACCGGTGTGACCTGGCGCGATTCGCCGCCGAGGATATTGAGCACGCAGACCCGGTCTGCTCGGGTTGCCACATCGGCAAGAGACTTCACGCCGAGATAATAAGGAAAACCTTCGAGACCCTTCTTGTACATGCGCGCTCCCTATGACTGCTCCCGGTCGCCGTATCTGCTCCTGCTCTAAGCCGCGGCCTTGATCCCCAGATGCTCTGCGATGGCCTTGCGGCCACCGGCGCGCATCCATGCATCGACGTTCTTGGCGTAGTTCACGACTTCCGAGATGGCGCTGTCGAATCCGAAGAAGCGGTAAGGGATGTTCAGCGAATCACAGGCCTCGGCCAGCGCCCCCATGCCGCGCACCAGGTTCGGGCCACCGCGCCCGACCACGACGAAGAGCGGCGAGGGACCGAACTTACTGAAATGCTCGCGCAGCGCGTCCCCCATCGCGCGGAAGGTCTCGTAGATATCGGTGTTGTTGGACTTGCCGCCGATGATGAAGAGCACGTTGGTCTGCTTGAGCCAGTGCTTGTAACAGATGCGAGCGACCTCTTTCATCTTTTCGTAAGGCGGGTTGCCGCCGAAATCAGACGAGATGATCGCGGCTTCGCCAAGCACTTGCGTCACCAGCGAGTTGGCGCCGCCGCCGAATGTGGGCGCCAGAATCGTCCCCTGCGGGTTGATCACGAACACGTCCGACTGCCCCTGATGCGTGCGCAGCTGGTTGATCTCGTGCTCGAAGTCGGACGTGTCGGCGGTAAAGAGATGATTCGGCAGATCGAGGCGGTGCCAGCGCGGATCGTCCCGGTCGAAGCCGCATTTGAAGTCACAGGCCACAGGGGTGAGGCGGCCGTCCCGGCCAGGCCGCATGCGGATCGGATTAAGCTCCAGGGTGGTCATCCCGTAGTGATGCATGAGCTCCCATAGTTTCGGCAGGTGCTGAACGAGGGGCGAGATGATCTCCTTAGGCGCACCGATGTCGCTCAGCGCATTGGCGACCACGAAGGCCTTGAGCCCAGTCAGGGCCTCGAACGGCACCTGCGCGACCTGCTTCTTGTCGAGCTCCTCGATGTCCATTCCCCCCACATGGGTGAGCGTCATGGTGGGTGCGCGGAACGCCGTCGAGTCGGTAATAGCGAAATAGACCTCGTGCTCGGCCGGCACTCCGCCCTCGAACGTGACGCCGTTCGCCTTGGCGACCGCGTTGCCGTGGCGATGCTCGACAAAGTACAGCCGCTCCTTCTCGGCAAGGGCGGTGCGCAAATCCGTCGCCTTGCCGATGAGGCCGGACTTGCCCTTCTTGCCAACACCGCCCTTGAACAGGGGCTTGATGAAGATGAGCTTGTGGCGGCTGATGAGGTCCTGGATCTGGCTCTCGCTCGCATCAGGGCCCAACACCTCAGATGCGGGAAAATCCACGTGAGCTAAGAGGCGTGAACCATAGAGCATGCCGGTGAGGTTCATCGTGTTACCTCAAACGAGACCAGTCGATGAGGGCACGCGCTGCCCCGACTGCCTCGGACTTCGTTTTTCGGATGTGCGCGTAATAGAGGATCGCTCCGGGACGCAGCGCCACAATCGAGCATGGAAGATGTCGATCTTTCCGCGGAGTTGGCGCGCATGGCGCCGTTGGATCGCAT
>JAFAHL010000458.1 GCA_019237215.1 Hyphomicrobiales bacterium
GGTGCCGTATTTGTCGAGGGCGCGAGAAAAACCCATTCCGCTGAGAGTTGTTCCGTCGGTCAGGAAGGACGCGTCGGGCTGCGAGTCGTTGTCGGCGAGGCCGAATTTCAGGACGAGCGCCTGCGGGAAGTAGCTGGTGACGTCATAGAGCGCGAACACCCCGCGGCCGAAGGTGCCGACGGCAAGAACATCGACAGTCGGGTTGTAGAAGAGCGCACTCACCTGCGAGTTCGGCAATCCCGTTCCGAATGGCCGCCAGTTCGAGAGAACGCCGACCGTATCGCTGTCCGCGACGGCGATCGTGCTCTGCGCATTGGCCACGTTGTTGAGGCCGCCGACGAGTAGCGCGTCCACCCCATTGTTGGAAATAAATTCGAGCGCGGTCGGCCGGATGATGCCGGCCGGCAGATTAGCCGTGAGATTGGTGAATAATCCACCCTGATTCGTGGTGCCGAAGAGATTCGTGTTATCGGCTACGAAATATCGCAGTTGCGATCGCGGATCGAGCACTATCCCTGTCGGGGAAAGTCCTCCGGCCGCTGTGTAGCCAGGCACTGGAAGAAGCGAACTGGCTGTGGCGGTAGTGCTTTGCCACAGTCCCCCTACGGCCCCCGCGACCAACATGTTCGGATTATCGCGAGTACCGTAGGCTATCTTTGTAACAGATGCTCCCCCAGTACCTCCGACGTCGGTCAGCGTGAGATCAACCGTGGTCGCGTCCGGGCCCTGAGAGCCTGTCAGCGTGTCCTGAGTGACGAAGACACTGGTACCGCCGAGCGCCATCCGGGTCGGGTCGATGCGATTGTTCACCCACGGGCTGCCGTCCCAACTGCCCGTTACGGCCGAGGCGCAATCGGTGCCGCCGCAGGTGACCGCGGCTCCGAACCCCCAGGCCGACGTATTCGGGCTGACGAAGTTGCCCTGCGCGTCGACTATGATTCGAGACGTAAAACCAAGGCCTTGGGTATTGGCGTAGAACACGCTCCTGCCGCTGGCTGCAAGGCTCGCATCATTGACAAAGGCATTGATGCCGTCGGCGCCCTGGACCGCGTTCCAAAGCGGGGCGTTGCGAGCGGACTGGATTGTGACGCCATTATCCTGCGCTGCCGTGACCAGACGCTTGCCCACGGCGTCATAGGCGACGCTGTAGACTTCGAATGCGGATATGTTGCCGCTGAGCCGCGTCCAAACGCCGCTGTCGTTCTGGGGGTTCGTTCTTGCATAGATCGTGCCGTCGGACGTGACGATCATCCGCCCGTTCGCGTCGAACGCGATGGCGCGCGAGTCGGAGTGAACCGTCGAGCCATTGCCGGTATTGGCATCGGTGAGGCTGGTGGACGTCAACGTCGACGCGTCGATCCGAAATGCCGGCAAGGTGAATGGCTCGGACGTAATTCCGTCACCCGTCACATAGACCAGGTTCTTGTTGGTCGGATCGATCGCGATGGCGAAATTGACTGGCGCCTGCTGAACACCGTCGTTGAGGGCCGGCGTCGGAAGCTGGGTCCAGCTAGCGCCGGAATTTCCCGACCAGAAAAGTCCCGTCACCTTGTGCGTGGCCAAACTGACGACGCCGGCGGCGACGGCCCCGCCAGGGCCGGTGGCAATCTTTATGACCGTTTGGCTGGCGGCTTGGATCGTGCCCCCGCTTTGCGCCACTCCGAATGTCTGCGTCCAGGTGGCGCCGTTGTCGTTGCTCACGTAAATCGCCGTCGATGCATTGGCGGCGGCATTGGGCGCGGTTACCGCCGCGTACAGCCGATTTAAGTTATTGGGGTCGCCCACAAGCGAGCTAACTGGTCCATTCGGCAGACCGGTCCCCGCCGACCCGGATATTTGGCTGAAGCTGCTGCCGTCGTCCGTGCTGCGATACAAGGCGCCGATACGTTTGTTCCCGCCCAATCCGGAGATTTCGAAGGTGCCCGCGACTATCACGCTGCCGCGCGCGCTCACTCCGACCACACTCTGATTGGCAAGCGTCGCTGCGCCCAATGATGTCCACGTGTTACCTCCATCCTGCGAGTACAGGAGCCCGTTCCGCAGCCCACCGGAACCGGTAAAGAAGCAGGCCCCGCTGGAACAGACGGTGCCGTTGGCGGTCAGGCCGGTGCCCGCGATCAAAGTTTTGCCGGTGCGGTCGGTGGGGTCGAGGGAGAGAGACGCGATCGAGAGTGTCGCCTGCTTGTCGGTGAGCGGGGTCCAGGTCGTTCCGCCGTTGGTCGTCTTCCAGATGCCGCCGCCCGGCGTGCCCACAAACAAGGTGTTGGCATCCAGCGGGTCGGCCACCACTGGCCCGACCGCGCCGCCAACGTTTCCATTTGGCGGCGCATCGCCGCTCTGGACCGTGAACGTGGGCCCGAAACTGGGCGAGGGGCCCTGAGTCAGGAAGTTCTGGTTGACTTGGAGCTGCGCAACGGCGGCCGTTGGCAGCGCGATCGCCGCCGCGATGACGAATCCCCGCAACGGCCCGAACATGGCGCCGCCCCCCGAACGCATACAAGTCGTATTGCCCCTCTGCATTGTGCCAGAAGGGGCTAATGCAACGCGTCATTGAATTGAGATTTCGCTGCTCTTTTTCGTCGCATGTGGCGTTGGGGGCACATGCCGCGTCGCGCTTCTCCTTCGGTGAGGGGCGCTGATTGTTCCAATGCTGGTTTCCGGCACGAACCGGCCTACCGAGACGTCTGCCATTTGTCCGACAATCGCGATTTACGAGGCACGCCCTAAACCCCCGCCCCGCCGGTAACGGTCGGCCGGCGCGCGCGCTCGCGCGGATCGGCACGCAACGCTCTAACGCTCGCGGCAGGGATGGCGGGCTAACATTTGCTCTTTATGCAGCGCGACGAGGCAGGAAGCCAAACCACCTTCGCATGCACGCATGGTCCTTCGCCGTTTTCGCAAGGAAGTTGTCCTTGCAGGCTTTGCGGCAAAAGCGCAGGCCCCAATGGTAGTGACAAACAAGGCCGAACTTTCCGCCACAGTGTGAACAGCGGTTCTCCGACTTGGTCATGACGCTCTCCTCCGGTCGCAGGCGTCGGCACGGCGGCGAATTTGGTTGCGTCGTCTAACTTCAACTCCACCAGCGCTGCGCGCTTGCCGGCAACGCAGCGCTGCGCTGGCGGTCAAGTAAGCACGCTGCATTGCTGCGAGATGTCCGCGGAATTAATGTTTCGCAATCAAGTCGGCGAACAGATCGTCCATATCCCTCAAGGTGTCGGGCCGGGCGAGCAGCTGCCTCAAATGTGGGTGGAACCGCCTACGTACTCAGAGGCTGTGGGCGGAGCGGCGCGGCGCCTTCGAAACTGCGCTTCCTCGGCGTCGTCGGCGCAAAACTCCGAGCAAAAATGCTGCCCGGCGGACGTGCGCCAGACTTCCACGTAGCCATCGCGGGGGCGGAACGGCTCGCCGCAGAACATGCAGCAGCGCAGGCTGCCGTTCATGAGATACCTGCTGCTCGTGAGCATCGGAATCTCTCCACCAACTTGGGGTATCTCAATGGTGCGTCGCGATTCGTTAATGCTTGATTAACTTGCGCCTGCGGCCGCCAAGGCGCTCGGAATGACGAACTCAGAGGGTTGCTGCGCCCCGACACGCAACCGTTCGCGCCACGCACGAGTTTTGCAGCGCTTGTTGGCGCCTGACGCTCCCCACCGCGTATGTGGCAAATTAACCACAGCCGGACGAAATCTCGTCACGCCCACAAATTTGGCCGTCATCGGGCCATGGTTTGCACCCCCAGTACGGGTCGGACATCGGTGGGGGGAGTACGAACGTGTCTTCCATCAACAGCACTTGGCGCGCGGGCAGCGGCGCACATCGCTTCTGTTGCCATCCGCGCAAGGTCTCATTCTCAGGCATGCCGGTAGCGCTGCGGTTGCTCGCCGCGGCGCTGACGGCGGCGGCGCTGGCGGCCTGCGCGCAGCGGCCGCCCGTGATGACCAGCAGCCGTCCGGCCGTGCAGGAGAGTGCTGGCAAGGCGGTCGCCCGGCATCGCGCGCCATCGGTCGTCGCCAGATATCATGCGCCGCCGGCGAGCGAGAAATCGACTGCTGGTACGAAAGGCGCGGGCTACGGGCTTGCGAGCTTCTACAGCTACGACCCGCATACCGCGAGCGGGGAGAAGTTCGACAAGAACGAATTGACCGCCGCCCACCGCACATTGCCGTTCGGGACGCGGCTGCGCGTCACCGACGTCGATACCGGACGCTCGGTGACGGTGCGCGTCAACGACCGCGGCCCGTTCGTTCGCGGCCGCGTCGTGGACGTCTCGGCGTCCGCCGCCGAAACGCTCGGCATCACCGGAAAAGGCGTCGCCAAGGTCAAGGTTGACGTCGTCGAAGCCGGCGCAAAATAGTCTTCCTGCGATCCATCCGAGGAGATACTGCGGCCGCGCGGCAGGATATGAGAAGAGCGGCACGACGGCCACACGGCCGCCACGCCGCCTCCTCATGAACGATGATCGACATTGGCGTCCCTCCTGGCACGGTCACCACCATGACCAACGATGCAGGGTGCGCGAGCGCGCTCGCGCCTAAGGCGCGCCAAAGACGCGCGTGAACGCGCTCAAGCCACTCAGAACCGGCGCGCGCGAAGGCGCTGAAGACTACTGCGCCCGACGGCGCTTACGCAGACTGCGCAAGCGCGTCCACTTGGGAGCGTCTCCAAATTCCCCCACGAGCCAAAGAATGAAACCGCCGAACGCCAGAATAGCAATCTCCCCGAACATCAGAAGTAACAGCACCACCCACGTGGACTGATGCATGAAGCCGCCCCGTCATTTTTGCGACCCCCATTTGTTGTGGTTGGGCGACATGACAGCAGAAAATCGGTCCGGCACTGTGGCCCGATTCAAATAAATGCAAAGCGTTGTAAAAATCTCACAGTTCTTGTTATGCGTCTCGAAAGCAGCGGCCGACTGTGCTGCTGGATACCGTCGCCCGTGTCGGCGCGACCCGGTTGAGTCTCGCGCGCAAAAGGCTCATTCTCCGACTCAAGCCCACGGAAGCCGGACTGCCATGACCATCGCACGCTTCCCCCACCTCGCCCATTGGGGCGCCTTCACGGCCCTGGTCGAGGACGGACGCGTGGTGGGCTGCGAGCCGTTTGCGCGCGACCCTGCGCCGTCGAACATGCTCGACGCCATCCCCGAGATGGTGCACTCGCCTTTACGCATCGCGCGGCCCGCCATCCGCGAAGGCTGGCGCGAGGGCAAGGAGCGCACCGGCGCCGACCGTTTCCGCGAGGTATCCTGGGAGGAAGCGCTCGCCACCGTCGCCTCCGAGCTTGCGCGCGTGCGCGAAACGTTCGGCCATGCGGCGATTCTCGGCGGCTCCTATGGCTGGTCGTCGGCAGGCCGCGTCCATCATGCCCGTAGCCTGCTGCGGCGGTTTTTATTCCTCGGCGGCGGCTGCGTCGACCAGGTCGCCAATTACAGCTTCGGCGCGGCGCAATACGTCCTGCCGCGGGTGATCGGCACCTTCCAGCCGGTGGTGGGCCAGGTCACCGACTGGCCCTCGATCGTCAAGCACGCGCGCCTGATCCTTGCCTTCGGCGGGCTCGCCACCAAGAACGGCCAGGTCACCTCCGGCGGCGCCGGCGCGCACACCATGCAGACGTGGCTGCGGCGCGCGAAAGAGGCCGGCATCGAGTTCGTTTCCATCACCCCGCTCAGATCCGATTCGCCCGACTTTCTCGGCGCGCAATGGGTGCCTATCCGCCCCAATACCGACACCGCGCTGATGCTGGCGATGATGCACACGCTGCTCACCGAAGCGCGCTACGATACGGAGTTCGTTGCCCGCTATTGCGTCGGCTTCGAGCCTTTCCGCCGCTACCTGCTCGGTCTCGATGATGCCACAGCGAAGGACGCGCAGTGGGCCGAGGCGATCACCGGGGTTGGCGCCGATACCATCCGCGAGCTCGCGCGCCGCGCGGCCGCGACCCGCAGCATGATCACCTGCGCATGGTCGCTGCAGCGCGCGCACCACGGCGAGCAGCCCTATTGGGCGGCGATCGTGCTGGCGGCGTTGCTGGGCGGCATCGGGCTACCCGGCGGCGGCTTCGGCTTCGGCCACGGCTCGACCAACGGCATCGGTGTGCCGCGCGTCGATGTGGCGGGACCCGAGGTGCCGCTGCCGCTCAACCCGGCGCGCGC
Source organism: Hyphomicrobiales bacterium (assembly GCA_019237215.1). Lineage (GTDB taxonomy): Bacteria > Pseudomonadota > Alphaproteobacteria > Rhizobiales > Xanthobacteraceae > VAZQ01. The sequence goes on from JAFAHL010000458.1 coordinate 6,155, forward strand.
CATGATTCCGGTGGCGCGCATCGCCGACATGCTGCTCAATCCGGGCGCGAGCTATGCCTTCAACGGCCGCCGCTATACCTTCCCCGATACTCGCTTGGTCTACTGGGCCGGCGGCAATCCCTTCCATCACCATCAGGATCTCAACCGCCTGCAGCGCGCCTGGCAGAAGCCGCAGACGGTGATCGTGCACGAGAGCTGGTGGACGCCGACCGCGCGCCATGCCGACATCGTGCTGCCGGCCACCACCACGCTCGAGCGCAACGACGTCGGAGGCTCGACCCGCGACACCTTCATTCTCGCCATGCACCGCGCCATCGACCCGATCGGCGATGCGAAGAACGATTTCGATATTTTCCGCGCGCTGGCGCGGCATCTCGGCTACGAGAGCGCGTTCACCGAAGACCGCGACGAGATGGCCTGGTGCCAATGGGTCTACGATCAAGTGCGCGCGAGCGCGACCGCCAAGGGCGTCGCGCTCCCCGGGTTCCAGCAGTTCTGGGCCGAAGGCTTCGTCGAACTCCCGCCGAGCGAGCGCGATTACGTGCTGTTCGAAGATTTCCGCCGCGATCCGGAGCGCCATCCGCTCAAGACTCCGTCCGGGCGCATCGAGATCGTCTCCGAGGCGGTTGCCGGCTTCGATTATGCGGACTGCCCGCCTCACCCGACCTGGATTCCGCCGGCGGAGTGGCTCGGAAGCACGGCCGCGCAACGATGGCCGATGCATCTGGTGACGCATCAGCCCGCAAGCCGCCTGCACGCCCAGATGGATCCCGGACCGGTGTCGCGCCGGCAGAAGGTTGCGGGTCGCGAGCCGGTGCGCATCAATCCGCACGACGCGGCGCGGCGCGGCATTCGCAACGGCGATGTCGTGCGCCTGTTCAACCCGCGCGGCGCCTGTCTCGCCGGTGCCGTAGTCGATGCCGACGTGATGCCGGGGGTGGTGGTGATGGCCACCGGCGCTTGGTTCGATCCGGCGGATGCGGCGGGCGAGCCCGAGCGGCACGGCAATCCCAACGTGCTCACCCTCGACATCGGGACGTCGCCGCTCGCGCAGGGAACAAGCGCGCTGACCGCACTGGTCGAGATCGAGCGCTGGGACCAGCCGGCGCCGGCGGTTCGCGTGTTCACGCCGCCGATCGTGGCGGCCGCGGGCTAGTGTCCCGATTCCGAAGTTCGCAAACCTTTGCGGCGCGCCATGATGCGAACTTCGGAATCAAAGGGACACTAGCAACTCTATGATTCTAGTGCCGCTTTTGAACCCGAAGTTCGCAACCGCAATTGCCGCACGATGTGTGCGAACTTCGGGTTCGCGGCACTAGGCTTCCACCTTACTGAACGCCCGCCGCGTGCAGGTATTGCAGATCGACGAAGCGCTCGGCCGCGGGCAGCGGCGGCTTGATCGTCTCGCCCTCGGCCATCAAGGCAATGACCTGTTCCATTCCTTTGAGGTTGATCTCGCCTAATTTGGGCAAGATGCCGCGCTCGGGTTCGAAGTAAAGCGCGAGCGTCAGTTTGGCGTTCGCCTCGGCGAAACCTGTCGTCTCGACGATGGCCTTGAGAACATCCTCGTGCTTGGCGGGATCGCGAATGAACTTGAACGCCGAGGACAGGGCGCGCACGTAACGCACGACGGTGTCTTTGTTGGCGGCTGCCCAGGAGCGCCGCGCCGCCGTGACGGTGTAGAGATATTCGGGGACGGCGTCGGTAGACAGTCCGAGCAACCGATAGCCCCGCCGCATTGCGACAAAGTCCTGGGGCTGGCCCAGCGGAACCGCATCACAATCGCCGGCGGTCAGACAGGAGAGACGATCGGGCGTTCCATCGACGAACTTGGTGCGAAAGTCCTCTTTCCGCAGACCGTTGAGGGCCAGCAGCTTGCGTGTCGCGATCGTGATCGAACCGTTTTCCGCGGCGATGCCGATCAATTTTCCCTTGAGGTCGGCATAGCTCCTGTTCTCAGGCTTGGCGACGAGACTGTAGACCGGATTGTTGAATTCGGCGGCAATGGCGACGGCATCGGAGCCAGCAAGCGCCGCCTGGATTAGAAACGGTGTTGCCACATGGCTGATGTCGGCCGTCCCGTCGTGCAGCGCCGCGATCAGCCGCTCGCCTCCGCCCGGAACGGGAAGCATGCTGAAATCCAAACCTTCGCGGACGAAATAGCCTTCGCGCTCCGCAACGAGGAGCGGCAGCGCGAAGATGCTGCGCAGCGCCGAATAGGCCTGGCCGTAGCGGAGCGGGATCGCTTGGGCAGAGGCGCCCTCACAGGCGCAAAAGCAAAGCAGCGCCGCGATGATGGCACGCATGAATCGTCACTCCATGCCGGCCGGCTGCGTCAGGGCTCGGCGTCGCCCGACCATCGGGTCGCCTATCGCTTCGGCGCGAAGTCCTGATCGGGGAATGGCGATGCGTCCGGCGCCTTGATGACGATGAAAGGGTGATCGGTCGTCGCGTGGCAGGCATTGCATCCCTTGGTGAGGCTTTCATAGGCCTCATCGAATTGGCGCTGATAGCCGAGCTTGATCGCGAAATCGAGAAGCGTGAGGGGCTGCGTCATAGCAGCGTCGGCCAGGTCCGGCACCGGCAAGCCCTTGAAGCGAGGAACCGCCTTCGAGACGACGGCAAAGCCCTGCCGGAGTTCCTTGAGCATGTAGCCCGCGAGCGGCCAGTTTTCCGCTTTCCCCGCCAAGCCAAGCTTGGTGTGGCGCGGCTGGATGAGCATGCTCATGAGGGCGGCCATCTGCGGATTGAACGGCGCAGGTTCAGCATTCGGGTCCCCGAACGGGCTTTGCGCAACGGTGCGGCCCGACCACACGGCCAGAATGGCAAAAACGGTAAATGCGACCACCACCATCCCTGCAATGACGCGACCGCGCATGGCTTTCATGCTCCTAGTTCACTCTCCTGGGCGCTGCACGTCCGCTGTGCCAACGATGGCGCCGATCCCGGACCGCACCGACCCAGCGGTTCACTTGGCAGCCATGCTCTCCAAAGTCGGGCAAGGCCGCCGTTCGGCCGGGATCTCGTAAGCTTGGTAATTGGCCTTCTCGACCACAGCCGTCTTCGCCATCACTTCCTTGGGCGCCGGCTGCTTGTGCAAGATGCGGATCGCGATCTCGGCGCCGAGGCAGCCCTCGACCAGACCGTTGTAGTCGCCGCTGGCGAGCATCTCGCCCGCCTTGATGAAGTCGACGGCTTCCTTGCTGGCATTGATGCCGGCGATCAGCGGCGGTTTTCTTTTCCCGTCCTTGAACGCCTCGATTGCGCCGAAGGCCATCGCATCGTTGGCCGCAAGCACGCCGTCGATCTGCTGCGCGGGATTCGCCTTGAGCATCGCCTTGAGCATGTCGGCGGCCTGCGGCCGGGCGTACATCGCGTTCTTCGAGAGCACAACTTTCACGTCCGGGAATTCCTTCAGCGCGTCCTTGAATCCGCGCAGTCGGCCGACCGCGGTGGGAACGGTGTCGGGCCCCTCCAGAACCACGAGGTTGCCCTTGCCACCCATCGCCTTGAGCAACGCGCGGGCGGTGTCGAGCGCAATGCTGTAGTCGTCGGAACCGACGAACGCGACGACGTCGCCCGCGCTCAATCGGTCGCCGACATTGACCACGGGAACTCCGACCGCGTTGATTTTCTGCACCGAAGGCACCATTGCCTTGATGTCGACCGGGGTGAACACGATCGCGTCGTGCTTGGCACGCAACGCCTCATCGACCAGAAATGTCTGTTGGGGGACGTTGTCGGGTGAAGTGGGTATGTAGTGGAACACCGTGACGCCGCGCGCCTTGGCCACGGCATCAGCACCGGCGCGTACCGCTCGCGCGATCGGATTGCCGGCGCTCTTCGTGAAAACGCCGATGGTCTCGGCGCCAGCGGGCGGCCCCACGAATGATAACCCGCCGGCAAGCGCGGTGGCTGCGAACCAAATGCCCGGGCATTTCATCGCGGCACTCCCGAGTTCTGCGTCGTAAGTCGTGCACATTTTGCAGCTCGTTCGAGCTGGTCGGGAACGGCCGAAAGTGCGAGGGAGTTGAGGGAACTTGACATTTCCGGACAATGCGTCCTGCGCGACGAGCCCGCACGCCCAGACGGGCTTTATGGTGTATTCGGCCGCCAAAACCGGCCGGACATGAACCTAATACAAGTCGCACTGTAAGGCACGTTTTCGCGGGGAGGACACGCCTGGCCGGACGCGTCCGGCAACGCTGCCCGCGCGCGCTCCGTTGACCTCACCCGCCAGTGCAGGTCTGTCGCGACATTACCACCCCACATGAAGTCGATACAGGTCTTGCTGTAAGGAACATTCTCGTTCTCGGGGCAGGCTGCGGCCGCAGCAAGGGCGTCGCGTTCGGCCGGTGTTGGCGCATCCGTGACGATACGATGTGCGTGCTCCATCCACACGAGCGTCCCCGCGATTGACGCAACAATCACCGCAAGGTCGAGTTTCGAAATCACGGTCTGCGTCCTCAGCTGGCGCGATAGCGCGCCACCACCGGCATCCTAAGGATGGAACCACCACTGCCGCAGATCCCAAGCCAGGTAGGGAATTGCCAAGAACGGGATTAGCCAAACCAGGACGAGCGGTATCTTCCTGGTCACGGTTTCAGGAAGCAGCGTGGCGAGGAAGCTCACGACACTCCCCGCGAGGAGAGTCGTCGCGGTCCAACCGTACCAAGTCATATTGGGTCCTTCGCCGCTCCTCGCCGCCTCCCACCCCAGAGCGATGCGATTTGTCGCCGGGTGGAAGGTGAACAGCGGCCAGTTGAAAAAAAGACAGACCATGTAAATCACCGGACCGACGATGGCGAATGTGATGGCGAAAGTTTTGAACTTGGTTGATGACGCCAATGATGATGAGGTCGGCGTTGCTCTGGTGGTTGACGAGGTCGTGCTCATGACCCGAACCCCCGAACATTGTTGAGGACGTGGCCGACAATAAAGAGGAACCAGCATGCGCCCGCCAAGTACACGGTCACCATTTTGCGCGCCGTATCGTATTGTGGGTTGTGGGCGTTCTTCCAGAAGAACCAGTAAGCCGGGAGGAGCGTCAGCCCGATCGACGCGACATGCTCCTTGAAATCGAAGAAGCCCTGCGTTTTCCAATAGCCGGCTTGTTCGATCGGGATCCGGATGTAGATGCGATACTTGGTGTAGATGTATGAGCCCACGATGAATGTGAGGATCCACAGAACGCAAATCGCCGTGGCGTAACCAGCTGCGGGCACCGCACGGAAGCGCGTCACGAAGCCGCCGGGTCCGGCGACTTGACGCACGGGCATCACGGCGGAGACCGCCTGGTGCGTCAGTGCTCCCAGCAGGGCAACCGCCAGCAGAAGATGAAGCAGGAGCCATATCGTCCAAAACGTATTGACGGAAATAATATCCATGGCGGTCCCTGCTTCCGATTGCGTCGGCGACCGCGAGGGCAGCTGCGCGCCGAAAGCTTGTACTTTTTGCGTTGGGCCGATCTTATCGCCCCAGCCTTGATTGGCAAATTGCAGGTTCTGGCTGCTGCGATCTGGGCGATCCCGTTGTGGTCTCCGCACGCGAATGCCCTTCGGGACGCGCCCGTAGTCATTCCCTCGTTGATGGGGTAGTAATCGGCTCGTCAGCCACCCGCCGTTAGGAGGCAGTGATGAAACTCCGAGGTTGGCGCGCGTCGCTCGCAAGCATGAGCGTCGGCGTGACATGCATGCTGTCGACTGCTTTGTGGGCGGGTGGCGCGGGATTCGGCGACGATGACGACAACAGCGAAGAGGAAGGGCCTTCCTATTTCGGCTTTGTGAAAGATACCAACGGCGCGACCGTGCCCGATGCGAAGGTGACCGTGGGGATCAAGGATCGCGGCGGTATCGTCACGCGCACCGACGCACTCGGCGCCTACAAGGTGCCGGGGTTCGGCAAGGACGTCGATCCACGGGACGTCGAGATTGCCTGCGACAAGCAGGGCTACAAGCAACTCAGAACGCTGCGACGCATGCGGTCGCCGAACGCCGACCCTAAAATCCCGGTCGAGACCGAATGCACGTTGCAGCGCACCTGATGTGGTGGGCGTTGCTATCGGCTGCAGCGCGGGACACTACGGCGGGATCTTCACGCATGCCGCGACCAGCGGACTATTGGCCGGCACCGGGCTGCGGCAGGTTGCCGTCCGCTCGCTGGGAATGACGGCGGCGTTGCGTCGGGCTCCGCAATATGCGGTCAAGAGCAGCTCGTCCTCACTGCATTGCACGCTGCAGTTCGTGGCGTCGCAATTCGATCGAACGATCCGAATGCCGAATGCGGGGCCGGGCGGACCGGGATCGCCTTTCGGGCCAGCGGG
>JAFAHL010000598.1 GCA_019237215.1 Hyphomicrobiales bacterium
CCACGCTGCGCGGCCGTCGCAAGCTTAATTGGATCGATCCGTTCGTCGCGGATATTTTTGAAGCTGCGGCGACGGAGCGCATCGTCGCGCCCATGCCCGGCACGGTGACGCGCATCCTCGCCGAGCCGGGCGCCGGGCTGCAGCGCGGCGCGCCCCTCATCGTGCTCGAGGCGATGAAGATGGAGCATACGCTGCGCGCGCCCGCCGACGGCCGCCTGAAGGCGCTCAAATGCGCCGTCGGCGACTTCGTGCAGGAGGGAACCGAACTCGCCGATTTCGAGCCGGGGGTACCTGAAGTGGAAACGGCGAAATGACATCAAAGCAGATGGACGCACAGGTTCTCATCGTCGGAGCAGGCCCCACGGGCCTGACGCTTGCCATCGACCTCGGCCGGCGTGGGGTGCGCGCGCTGGTGATCGAGCAGAAGGATGCTCCCCAGTTCCTACCGAAGATGGAGCGCTGCAACGCCCGCACCATGGAGATCTACCGCCGCATGGGTATCGTGGATCAGGTGCGCGCCGCGGGGCTGCCCGCGCACTGCCCCATGGACATCTTCGTCGTGTTGTCGCTGGCGGAGCCGGCCCTGGTGCACCATGTGCATCCGTCCGTGGCCGAGGCAAGGGCGCAGATCGCAAAATCCGAGGACGGCAACCAGCCGCTCGAGCCCTATCAGCTCATTTCGCAATACACGCTCGAGCCGCTGCTGAAATCGATCGCGGAGACGTTGCCGAGCGTCACCGTGCGCTACGGGTGCGAGCTCGTGTCTTTCGAGCAGGACGAGAGCTCGGTCACGGCGCAGGTCAAGGGCGGCAACGGCGCTTTGTCCACGCTGCGCGCCGGCTATATGGTCGGATGCGACGGCGGCGGCAGCCTGGTACGCCGGCAACTCGGCATCGACCTCAGCGGCGAGGCCAACATCCAGCAGCTGCGGCAGGCGCTCTATTATTGCGAGGACCTCTACGAGCGCATCCCGATCGGCAAGGGGCGGCACTATCACGTCGCCGACGCCGAAGGCAGCTTCCTGATCGTCCAAGACTCGACCCGGCATTTCACCCTGCACTCCGTCGTCGAAACGGATGCGGAGATGGCCGGCATGTTCGAGCGCGTCGTTGCCATGCCGGTCAAATACGAGATGCTCTACGTCGGGCAGTGGAGGATGAATCTGCTGCTCGCCGACCGCTACGGCGAGGGCCGGGTTTTTCTCGCCGGGGACGCCGTGCATCTCGTCATTCCGACCGGCGGGCTCGGCATGAATACCGGCGTGGGCGACGCCATCGATCTGTCATGGAAGCTTGCCGCGACGCTCGCGGGGTGGGGCGGGCCCAACCTGCTCGCCGCCTACGAGATCGAGCGCCGGCAAGTGGGCGGGCACAACGTGGCGGCGTCGGGCTTTGCGACGCAGGGGCGGCGGAGGTGGCGCGCGCTCTATCGGCCGGAAATTCGCGAGCAGACGCCGGCAGGCGCCGCCCTGCGTCAGGAGCTGGCGCGCGTCGCCGACGTCGAGCAGCACAAGGCGACGGAAATGATCGGCGCAGAACTTGGCTACAGCTATGCCGGCTCGCCGCTGATCGCCGCGGAGCCGGGCGAGGGGCCCAAGCACGATTTCATGACCTACGTTGCGACCACATGGCCGGGAGCGCGGCTGCCGCATGTGTGGCTCGACGACGGCAGCGCGATGCAGGATCGCATCGGCTACGGTCATGGCTACACGCTGCTGCGTCTAGGCGGGACGAAAGCCGATACGAGCGCGTTGCGACGGGCGTTCGCCGCCATCGGCGCGACGTTGCAGGTTCTCGACATCGCGGACGAGCGTCCGCGCGACGTCTACGGATATGATCTCCTGCTGCTGCGGCCGGACATGCACGTGGTCTGGCGCGGCAATGACGCTCCGGCAGAGCCGGCAAGATTAGCGGCGATGGCGACCGGGCATTGAACGCGAAAGCGCGACAGTCTGCTCGTCTCCGCATCTAACCGCGTCACACCACCAGGACAATCGACCCGGTGGTTCGCCGCGATTCGATGTCGGCGTGGGCGCGCGGCGCGTCTTGCAAGGGATAGGTCCTGCTGATCTCGATCTTGATCTTGCCGCTCCCGACCATCGCGAACAGGTCGTGGGCCGCGGCCAGCAGTTCGGCGCGGGTGACGGTGTAGTTCGAGACGCTGGGATGGGTCAGGTAGATCGAGCCGAGCGCGCCCAGCCGGCGCGGGGGCATGGGATCGGGATCGCCCGAGGCTTCGCCGAAGGACGCCATCAGCCCGTGGCGGCGAAGACATTTCAGCGAGTCCTCGAACGTCGCCTTGCCAACCGAATCGTAGACCACGGGAACGCCTTCGCCGCCGGTGATCTCGCGCACGCGCTCGGCAAAATCCTCCCGCGTGTAAACGATGGGATGATCGCAGCCGTGCGTATGGGCGATTGCCGCTTTCTCGTCGCTGCTCACGGTACCTATCACCGTCGCGCCGAGATGCTTCGCCCATTGGCACATGATGAGGCCGACCCCGCCGGCGGCAGCGTGGATCAAGATCGTGTCGCCGGGACGCACCTTGTACGTGTCATGCAGGAGGCAGCGCGCCGTCATGCCGCGGATCATCATCGACGCGGCGGTGCGCTCATCGATGCCGGCGGGCAGGGCGATGACGCGCGCCGCCGGGACGATGCGGAATTCGGCATAAGAGCCTTCCGGCATGCCGGCGCAGGCGACGCGGTCGCCGACCGAAAAGCCGCTCACGTGGGGCCCGACCGCGTCGATCACGCCCGCGCTTTCCAGCCCGATGCCGCAGGGAAGCGACTTCACCGCATGCACGCCGCGCCGCATCAGCACGTCGCGATAGTTGACGGCGACCGCTACGTTGCGGATGCGCACCTGTCCGGGACCGGCGTCGCCCAGCTCGACGTCTTCGAAGTGCAGCACCTCGGGGCCGCCGTGCTGATGGAAACGAAACGCCTTGCTCACGCCGCCAGCTCCTTCGACAGGCCTTCCATCATGTCGGCGAGATCATCGAGCGCGTTGAAGCGCGGTTGCGCCGCGATATGCGGAGACAGCACCACGTTGTCGAATCCCAAAAGCTCGTCGTCGTGCCGGCCGGGCGCCTCGTAGAGCGGGTCGAGCGCAAAGCCGCCGAGCCGACCAGATTTTAACGCCTCGATCAGGGCCGCGCGGTCGACGATGTCGGCACGCGCGACATTCACCAGGAACGCGCCGGGCTTCATCTGCGCGAATTGCGCGCGGCCGATGAAGGAGCGCGTCGCCGGTCCGCCCGGCAATTGCGGCACCACCCAGTCACTCTGCGTGAGCAATGTTTCGAGCGGCACATAGGTTGCTGCGAGCTCGCGCTCTTCCGCCGCCGGCAGTCGGGTGCGCTGGTAATAAAGAATTCGCATCCCGAACGCCGCCGCCCGGATCGCGATCTCCCGGCCGATCTCGCCCAGACCGATGATGCCGAGGGTGGCGCCATTGAGCACCCGCAGGCCGGAAATGCGCGGCCAGTTCGAGTTTGGCGTGTGACGGCGGTCGAACGGCTTATAGGTGTAGCCGGCTTCGCGCAGCTGCTCGACGCTGATGCAGCCCGCCAGGCGATGAAGTTTCTTGGCGAGCGTGAGCATCAGTCCGATGGCAAGCTCGGCGCAGGCGATATTGGCGCGGCGGCGGATCGTCAGCACCTTGATGCCGTTGGCGGCGCAGGCGGCGGTATCGATGTTGCGCGGACTGAAGCCGAATTTCTGCACGACGCGCAGCTCGGTGCCGGCGGCAAGCTCCTCGTTGCCCACGCGCAATGATTCGACCACCAGCGCGGGACTGCCTGGCAAGGCTGCGCGCATCTCGGCTTGCGTTTCGACGAGACGCACCTCGCGCGGGAAAAGCTTGCCCACGCGGGCGCGCACGCGCCTGCAGTAGCCGTCGAAATCGGGCTCGTCGTGGGCGAAGAAATCGGCATAGGCGGCGGTACGCTCGGGGGGCGTGTTCGGATCGAGCACGACGCCGACGACGCGCAGGAACCGGTCGTCCTCGACCACCAGGGCGCCGTCAGCCGGCACGGGGAGAAACTCCGAAAGAGCTCACGGCGCGAGCGGCTCGAGGTCGAGTTGAAGCGCCTGCAGCACGCGCGCGTTCATATTGTAGGTCCCGATGAGCACGGTCAATTCCACGATCTCCCTATCGTTGAAATGACGTTTGACCTCGGCGAAAACGGCGTCTGGCACTGCAATCTCGCGGGTCATGCTATCGGCATAGGCAAGTACGGCGCGCTCGCTCGCGCTGAAGAGCTTGGAGGCGCGCCAGTCCGCGAGCGCATCGCACTCCTCGAGTGAAAGCCCGTCGGCGAGCGCCAGCGACGGCACGTGCTGGCGCAATACATATTGCGAGTTGGCGAGATGGCCCATGCGGATGATCACGATCTCGCGCAGCCGCCCGGCAAGCGTCGTCTTCCATCGCACCGTATTGGAGTGGTTGAACCAGCTCTCGGCGAGCGGGGGCGCGTTGAGCAGCATGCGATAGATGTTGATCAGCCTTCCGCGCCGGCCGGCGCGGAATTTTTCGATCATATCCGCAAACTCGGGATGGTCTTGCTCTTGGATCAGGGGAACGCGAGCCATGATTACCTTTCACTCCATTTTGAAACCGGTCGCCTTCATGATCGGCGTCCAGCGCGCAAGCTCTTCGCTGATGAACTGCCCCGTCGCATCGGGGCCCGAGTCGAGGATAGGCTCGAACCCTGACGCCACCAGAATGCTCTGAACGTCCGCGTTCGCCATGATTTTGCGTGTGGCCTCGGCGATGCGGTCGACGATCGGCTTGGCGACACCGGCGGGAGCGAAGAGACCATTGAGATTGCCGGCGATCATCCCCGGCAGTCCGGCCTCGATCGCAGTCGGAATGTCGGGCGCCGCCTTGATGCGCGTCGCCGCGTTGACGGCGAGGATGTGCACTTTGCCGGCGCGATGGAAGTCGATGAGCGGCCCCCCGACGTTCGGCGTCATCATCGGAATGTGACCGCTGGCGAGGTCGGCGACGCCGGGTGCGGAGCCCTTGTAGGGAATGTGCACGATGTCGGGCGCGCCGATGAGCTGCTTGAACAATTCGCCCGCCAGATTGGTCAGCGTGCCGGCGCCGGCCGAGCCGTAGGACAACTTGCCCGGATTGGCCCTGGCGTAGGCGATGAGCTCTTGGAGGTTGCGCGCGGGCACGGATTCGTGGACCACGATCGAGGTCGGCGCGTTGCAGAGAATATAGATTCCAACGAAATCCTTGAGTGGATCGTAGGGCGGGTTGTGCATGATCGCGGGAATGAGCACCTGCGTGCTGGTATTGCCGAACAGGAAGGTATGACCGTCCGGCTGTGCGCGCGCGACCTCGGTGGCGCCGGTCACGCCGCCTCCGCCGCCCCGGTTCTCCGTCACCACCGTGCCGAGGAACGGCTTCATCTTCTCCGCCCATAGCCGACCGACCACGTCGGTGGCGCCACCCGGCGAAAACGGAACGACGAGCCTGACGGCGCGATCGGGATAGGCAAAGCTGCGTGACGCCGGCATCGCGGCCGACAGCGCCGCCAAGCCGCCTGCCAGCACGTCGCGTCGGTTCATGGGATATCCTCGCTGTCTTCGCGAGCGCTGGCACGACGTTTGACTGAAATGCAGGCGCGATCGACGCTCACGTCGTGGCCTCGATCATCGCGCGCAACTGAGGCGTCACCTCGGGCATGATCCCGAACCAGGCGTGAAACGCCGGCCGCGCCTGGTGCAGCAACATGCCGAGCCCATTCACCGTCGGGTTGCCCCGCTCGCGCGCGGCCGCCAGCAGCGCGGTCTCGCGCGGAATGTAGATGATGTCGGACACGAGCGCGCTCACCGGCAAGGCATCGAGCGCAAGGTCGAGCGGCGGCTCGCCCACCATGCCCTGGTTGGTGGCGTTGACCAGCATCGCCGCGCCCTCGAGTGCCGCTTCGCGTTCCCCCCAGCCCAGCGCCGTGATCGGGCCGCCCAATTCGCCCGCCAGCGCCTTGCCCCGCGCCAGCGTGCGGTTGACCAGACGGATTTCGCGGGCGCCCTGGTCGATCAGGCTCACCAGCACCGCCCGTGCGCCGCCGCCGGCGCCGATCACGGCGATGGGGCCGGCATCGGCGCGCCACTTGGGCTGCGCCTCGCGCACGCTTTCGATATACCCGAAGGCGTCATGGTTCTGTCCCGCGAGCGATCCATCGGCTGCGACGACGATGCAATTCACCGCGCCGATGCGACGTGCCAGCGGATCGACCTTGTCGACGATCGCGAGCGCGGCCTCCTTGTGCGGGATGGTCAGGTTGCAGCCGGAGAAACCGAGCGCCGGCAGCGCCCGCAAGGCGGCGCGCAGATGTTCGGCCTTGATGGCGAGCGGCACATAGGTGCCTGTGAGGCCGTACTTGCCGAGCCAATAATTGTGCAGTTTCGGCGAGCGCGAATGCATCACCGGATCGCCCATCACGCCGGCGAGCAAGAAGTGATCAGGATGGGTCATGGCAGTCGGTGCAGTCTTATGGGTGAGTGATCTGTGCACCTACTGCACGCGGGGAACAAGCTCCGTCATATCTCGAGAAAATAAACCCCCGGCGACGGCCGGGGGTGACGCGTGCTTGCGAAGCCTAAACCAACCTGATGTTCTTGAGCGGCAGCTGGCGCACCGGCTTGCCGGTTGCGGCATAAATGGCGTTGAGCACCGCGGGCGCCACCACGGAGATGGTCGGCTC
>JAFAHL010000620.1 GCA_019237215.1 Hyphomicrobiales bacterium
GAGGACGGCGCCGAGGCCGAGGTGCTGGTGGTCGAGCCGACCGGCTCCGAACTGCAGGTCGCGGCCAAGCTCGGCGGCGACGACATCATCGCGGTGTTCCGCGAACGCCACGACTTCAAACCGGGCGACAAGATCCGGCTCAAGCCAGATCCACGACTGGCGCATTTGTTCGACGAGCCAAGCGGGCGACGTCTCAACGCGTGACAACGGAGGAAACAGAGCCATGACCATGTTCACCCGCCGCACCCTGGTGCAGGGCGCGACCTCGCTCGCCGCAACCGGCGCACTCGCCGGGCCGGCGCTGCTCGAATGGAGCCAGGCCTGGGCGCAGGCCGCGCCCTGGAAGCCGGAGAAGGGCGCGCAGCTCGGCATGTTGCGCTGGAAGTATTTCGTGCAATCCGAGGACGACGCGTTCATGGCGCTGCTCGACGCCTTCACCAAGGCGACCGAGGTCAAGGTCAACGTCACGCGGGAATCGTTCGAGGACATCCCGCCGAAGGCCTCGGTGGCGGCCAACACCAACGCCGGCCCGGACCTGTTCTGGGGCCTGTTCTCGCTGCCGCATCTGTTCCCGCAGAAATGCGTCGACGTGACCGACGTCGCGGACTATCTCGGCAAGAAATACGGCGGCTGGGTGCCGACCGCGGTCGCCTACGGCAAAAGCGGCAACAAGTGGATCGACATCCCCGTCTGCTTCAACGGCAATATGCTCAACTACCGCATCTCGGCGTTGCAGAAAGCGGGCCTCTCGAAGTTCCCGGCGACGACCGACGAGTTCCTCGAATACGCCAAGGCGACGAAGCGCAACAACACCCCCGGCGGCATGGCGCTCGGTCATGCCACCGGCGACGGCAACACCTGGGTGCACTGGTGCCTGTGGGCGTTCGGCGGCAATCTCGTCGACAAGAACGACAAGGTGATGCTCAACTCGCCGGAGACCGCCAAGGCGCTCGAATACGCCAAGCAACTCTCCGACAACATGATCCCGGGCGTGGCCGCGTGGAACGACGCCTTCAACAACAAGGCCTTCCTTGCCGGCGAGATTTCCTGGACCAACAACGGCATCTCGATCTACGCCGCCGCCAAGGTCGACCCCAGCAAGAAGCAGATCGCCGAGGACATGGACCACGCGCTGTGGCCGGTCGGGCCGGTCGGCAAGCCGACCGAGCTCCACGTCTGCTTCCCGATGCTGGCGATGACCTACACGAAATATCCGCAGGCCTGCAAAGCGCTCATGGCCTACCTGCTGGAGGCGGATCAATACAACAAATGGCTGGAGGCATCGGTCGGGTATCTGACCCATCCGCTCAATGCCTATGACGCGAACCCGGTGTGGACGTCCGATCCCAAGAACAAGATCTTCGGTGAGGCGGCCAAGCGTACGCTGACCGCGGGCGGCCTCGGATCGGTCGGCGAGAAAGCGGCTGCGGCGCTCGCCGACTTCATCGTGCTCGACATGTTCGCCAACGTCTGCACCGGCCGCGAGGACGTCAAGGGCGCGATCAAAATCGCCGAGCGCCAGGCGCTGCGGCTTTACCGGTAATCAGTGATCAGAGAACGGTGATCAGTGATCAAAGCACAGGGAAAGGGGATCACGCATCAGGGATCGGTGATCAGAAGTCGGACACGCTTCTGATCACTGACATCTGATACCTGACCCCTGACGCACATGGCCGATCTCGCTCTCAAGCACGCGATCGCCGGAAGGCCTATCCGCGACGTCAGCGCGTGGGATCGGCTGAAGGTGAACCGCGACTGGCTCGGGCTGTGGTTCATGCTGCCGGCAGCGGCCTTTCTGCTGCTGTTTCTGGCCTACCCGCTCGGGCTCGGCGTTTGGCTCTCCTTCACCGATGCGCGCATCGGCCGCCTCGGCGCGTTCGTCGGGCTCGAGAACTACGAGTGGCTGTGGGACGATTCGGTGTTCTGGCTCTCGGTGTTCAATACGTTGCTCTATACCGGCGTCGCCAGCGTGTTCAAGTTCGCCATCGGGCTTTATCTCGCGCTGCTGCTCAACAACAACATGCCGTTCAAGGCGATGATCCGCGCGCTCGTGCTCATTCCCTTCATCGTGCCGACCGTGCTCTCGGCGATCGCCTTCTGGTGGATCTTCGACAGCCAGTTCTCGATCGTATCGTGGTCGCTGCGCAAGATCGGCCTGATCGCGACCAATATCGATTTCCTCGGCGATACCTGGAACGCGCGCTGGTCCGTCATCTTCGCCAATATCTGGCGCGGGGTGCCGTTCGTCGCCATCACGCTGCTCGCCGGCCTGCAGACCGTGCCGTCCTCGCTCTACGAGGCCGCGACCATCGACGGCGCGACCCCGTGGCAGATGTTCCGCCACGTCACCTACCCGTTGCTGAC
>JAFAHL010000659.1 GCA_019237215.1 Hyphomicrobiales bacterium
TTTCGGACGTGGCAACGAGAGTCTTGCCATCCGGACTGAGGCCCATGCCTTCCGGCTCGACCCCGACCTGGACCTCGCCGAGCGGAACGCGCCGCTCCATGTCGATGATCGTGACCGTGTTGTCGTTCTCGTTGGCCACGTAGAGTATCTTGCCCGCGGGATCCTGCGTGAACAGCTCGGGGTCCGGACCCGAGGGCAGCGTGGCTACGACCTCGTGGGTTCTTACGTCGATCATCTCTATCGTGTCGTCGTCTCCGACAGCCACAAGAATGAATTTCTCGTCCTTGCTCAACCCGATGCCGCGCGGTCGCTGGCCGACTTTGATCGTCTTCACCACCGTGAATTTATCGGTATCTATCACGCTGATGGTGTTGCCCTTCTCGTTCGAGACATAGGCGGTGAAGGCGCTCGCTTGGCCGCCGATGAGCGCGAACATGCCCAGCCCGAGCAGGCAACTGCGCCTCCCGGCGACACTAGGCAGAAAACTCCCGATGCTGGTCTTTTCGGTCATCGGCGCTATTTGAGCCTGCATCGACTTTCGGGACGGTCGATCCCGAGCGTATCCAATTCGGAAACCTGATGCAGAAATCCTTCCTGCGGAGACACTGAAACGATCGTCCTGCCGTCACTCAGAAGAATGGGTTGACGAAGTTGAAGATTCCAGTCGCGCAGCGTCAACCGCTGCCCTTTGAACGCGGCCAAGGCGAAATCGGGTCCGGTGAGGAAATCCAGCATGGCTTTCGGGTCGGCTGAACGCGTTCTTGACGCGCTTTCACCGATCATGCGCGCGGCGGTCCACGCCTGCATATCGCGCGCGGTCATTCGCCGCGAGAATTTCCGCATAAACCGGTCCTGCAGCTGTACCGCTCCCCACTGGTCGTGGGCGCCGTCCCAGCTTGTTGGAACGAGGCCCGCGGATCCCGCAACCGGCCTCGGATCCCAGGTCCGGTACGGCAAATAGGCCGCGAAAACCTCGCTCTCGTCCGCGGCCACGAGCACATCGTAGGCCGGCGCGCCTTGCGTAAAAACCGGCAGCTGGCGCTGAATCTGGACGACGCCGCTGTCGGTCCTACGCGCGCCGCCGGTATCCTCAAACACCTTCTCCTGGACAATTCGCGCGCCGAAGCGCTTGACCGAGCGTCGCAGCGCATCGCCGTAGAGCTTGTCCTCGGCATGGGAACCGACGACCAGCAACCATCTGCGCCACTGCTTCCAGACCAGGTACTGCGCCAGGGCATCGGCCAGCATCGACCGTGTTGGAGCAGTATGAATCACGTTGGCGCGGCAGTCCTCCTCTCGCAGTCGATCGTCGATCGCGCCGACATTGAAGAACAGAAGCTTGCGTGCGGCACCTGCGTCGGCAGCCTTGAGCAGCGCGTCCGCGGGCAGATCGACGATCACGAGCGAGACGCCGCGCTCCGCCAGTGCCATCGTGGCAGCCACGGCATCGGCGCCTCCCTCGAGTCGGATATCTTCCAGGGAGAACTGCTGATCAAGGAACCGCCCCGTCGTGTTGTTGTCGTCGATCGCGAGCCGCGCACCCGCCACTCCATCATTGGCGGCTGGCACCTCGATCAGTGACAGGGTCGACTTCGGCTCCGCGCGGCGCAGATAACCGATGTTGATTTCGGCAGCATCGGTGGAAGCCGACATCCACGCGAACAGGAAAGTCCCGGCTAACAGGAGGCGGATCAACGAAGCACACCGGTCGGAGGTCGCCTTACGACGGATCAAACGGCCGCTCTTTGTTTAAATCATGATCTTCGTGCTTTGACATGCACCCATTCTTGCTCTTCGCCAAGGCGGGAATTTCAGCGCTTGAAGGCGCGATAGCAGAGCCAGGCGCCACCACGATCGATGCTGCCCAGACGACGACGATCGCAAAGCAGGTTCCTCCTGCTTGCCGCACGCGGGCGCCAACGCCATCAAAACGAACGGCGCATTGTCAGCGATCTACCGTCGCGCGAATAAACGACCAGATCGATTCGATCTGCTCCATATCGAGCACGCCGCGCCACGGCGGCATCTGCGTCTTGCCGTTGAGCACCGAATTGACGAAGCGGTCATGGTCGGCCGCACGCAAACGCGTGAGGTCGAACGTGGCGCCGCCGCTGGTATTGCGCAACTCATCGCCGTGGCAGTTGGAGCAGTAGTTCCCGTAAATGGTCGCGCCCGCCGCGATCTTTGCGTCGGTGGCCCAGGCACAATCCGAGGCCACCGCGGCGAGCGCGAACAAAGGGCGCGCGACGTAGAGCGCTGCCGACCGTTTCATCCCACACTTATCTCTCGCGACGGCCGCGATCCTAGTTGGCGGACGCCGCGCGCTGCGGCCCGGAGTACTCCTCGAAGATCTTGAAGGTCCAGATGCTGCCGCCAGCGGGAACGTTGGCGAGATTGGGATCGCCGGCACGCATCACATACGGCCCGGTGGCGCCGTTGGTGATGGTGACGTACTGCTTGCCGTTGAGTTCCCAGGTGATCGGCTGTCCGACGATGCCGGCGGAGGTCTGGAATTCCCACAAAATCTTGCCGCTGTCGGCATCGACCGCCGTGAATTCGCCGGTGAGACGGCCGGTGAACACCAGGCCGCCGGCAGTTACCAGCGTGCCCGAGAAATTGGGGCTCTTGAACGGCACCGCCCACTTCGACTGGCCGGTGAGGGGATCCACGGCGCGCAGATAGCCGCGGCCATTGGGGTCATCGAAGAGATAAGACCATGGCCGCTTCACACCGTAATGCGGCTCGCCGGGCTTGAGGTTGGCGACCTCGCTCGACGGCAGCGGTGGGTATTCCCAGCCGAAGTCCATCGTATTCACGTAGATCAGTTTGCTCAGCGGACTGTACGACATCGGGTGCCAGTTCTTGCCGCCGACGAGCGATGGCCACACTTGCACGGTCTTTCCGTCGAGGGCGGCCTTGGTCTCCGCACTCCACACCGGGCGTCCCGTGGTCATGTCGACGCGCTCGGCCCACGTGACCTTGACGAATTTGTTCGCCGCCAGAAGCTTGCCAGTCGCACGTTCGAGCACGTAAAGGAATCCGTTGCGGTTGGCCTGCATCACGACCTTGCGCGGCGTGCCATCGATGGTGAATTCGCCCTGCACCCACTCGTTGACGCCGTCGTAGTCGAACGGATCGCTCGGCGTCATCTGATAGTGCCAGACCACCTTGCCGGTCTTGGGTTGAATGGCGAGAACCGAGTTGGTGTAAAGGTTATCGCCCAGGCGATTGAGCGGATTCCATGGCGCGGGATTGCCGGTCCCCCAGAACACGAGATCGAGCTCGGGGTCGTAGGAGCCGGTGATCCAGGTCGAGCCGCCGCCGTGGGAAGCGGCACCATCGGGCCAAGTCTCCGAACCCGGTTCTCCCTTGGCCGGAATGGTGTAGGTGCGCCACAGCGACTTGCCGCTCTGCGGGTCGAACCCTTCGAGATAGCCGCGAACGCCGAATTCAGCGCCCGCCACGCCGGCGATGACCACCCCGTTCGCGACCAGCGGCGCCCCAGTCATGGAATAGCCGTCCTTGGGGTCGGCCGACTTCGTGCGCCAGATCTCCTTGCCAGTCTTGAGGTCGAGCGCAATCACATGCGCGTCAAGCGTGGTGCGGTAGAGTTTGCCGTCGAACATCGCGGCGCCACGGTTGACGATGCCGCAGCAGACGACGCGCGTGGTATCGGGCGGATACTCGATCACCGATTTCCAAATCTGCTTGCCCGAAAGCGCGTCGAGCGCGACCGTCTTTTCATGATCCGTGAGATAGATGATGCCGTCCTTGACCAGCGCCTGCGCCTCCTGGCCGCGATTGTCGGCCATGCTGTAGGACCAGGCCGGCACCAGCCTTTTGACGTTGTCGCGATTGATTTGCGTGAGTGGGCTGAAGCGGTTCTGGCTGTAGCCCATGCCATAGGTGAGCACGTCACCCGGGGTCTTTTCGTCGTTTTTGAGCTCGTCCGCGGTCTGGGCGAGCGCCATCATCGGAAATGCCGCGCTCACGAGCGCGGCTATGAGCGTCGATCGCATCTTGATGTCTCCTCCCTGCTTTTCAGATCGGCCCGGTTTCTGTCGTTATCATGGCGGGCGGGGCCGACTGCCGAGAGCATCATAGCGCGCGCTTGCGCAAATGTAGACTGAAAAGATCGATGAACTCGCCGCCGTTGTCGCAACGTCCCGGCATTTGCTTCCGCCGCCGGCTATGGCATCGTCTGCGCATGTTGCGCGTGTTGGGTTTTGCGCTTGCGGCCATGATAGCGCTTGCCGCTCAAACGAGCGCGACGGTTGCCGATCGCATTCGCGTGGCGGTGCAGAGAACCGGGACGCTGGCGTGGGAGCTCGACGTCATCCGGACGCATGGCCTCGACCGCAAACTTGACCTTGCGCTCGAGACCGTCGAGCTCGCCTCGACCGAAGCCGGCAAGATCGCCCTTAAAGGCGGCTCGGCCGATCTCATGTTGTCGGATTGGCTATGGGTCGCGCGCGAGCGTTCGCTGGGGGACGATCTCGTGTTTTATCCCTCGTCGAGCACGCTCGGTGCAGTGATGGTTCCGGCGCGATCGCCGATCCGGGAGATCATCGATCTCAGAGGCAGGAAGCTCGCCGTCGCCGGCGGTCCGCTCGACAAGAGCTGGCTCCTGCTGCAAGCGCTGGCGCGCCGCGGCGGCCTCGATCTCAAGAAACAGGCGACGGTCATCTACGGCGCGCCGCCGCTGCTGTCGGAAAAGGCGTTGCAAGGCGAGACCGACGCTACGCTGACGTTTTGGAATTTCTGCGCTGATCTCGAAAGCAAGGGATACACCCGCGCGATCGCGATGGATCACGTCGTGAAAGCCCTCGGGGCGGAGGGGCCGGTAGCGCTCGTCGGCTACACCTTCGACCGCGCGTGGGCCGCGCGCAACGGTTCGACCCTCGAGCGTTTCCTCGCCGCCGCCCGCCAGGCCAAGGACATTCTCGCCACGTCGCCAGCCGAATGGCAGCGGCTGGCAGCGCGCATCCGCGTCACCGACTTGGACGCGCTTGCAATCTACCGTCAGCGCTACGGCGAAGGCATCGTGCGCCGGTCGCTCGCCGAAGAGGAGGCGGATGCACAGGCCTTGTATCTCGTCCTCGCCGAAATCGGCGGCGCGGAGCTCGTCGGCCCGGCACGCGAGCTCGCGGCCGGCACCTTTTATCGGCCGGCTGCCCGGGAATGAACGTGGGCGCCCGGCTCGTCTCGCTCGCACTCCTGATCGCGGCCTGGTACGCCGGCTCGCAGCTCGCCGGCGCGCGCCTGCTTCCGGATCCGCAGGCGGTGGCGCTGGCCATCGTGGAGGAAGCGCGTTCGGGCATGCTCGCCTTCAATCTCGGCGCGACGCTCGCGCGCGTCGCGGCGGCGTTCATCCTCGCCATGGCGCTGGGCTCGGTCATCGGCCTCATCATGGGCCGGTGGCGGATCGCCGAT
>JAFAHL010000657.1 GCA_019237215.1 Hyphomicrobiales bacterium
GTGCGCGTCGTCGTGCCCTACCCAGCCGGTGGGCCGACCGATCTCATCGCCCGCCTGGCCGCCCAAATGCTCACGGAATCGTTTGGCCAGGACTTCTTTGTGGAGAACGTGAGCGGGGCAAGCGGCGTGCGCGGCGCGCTGATGGTCGCCGCCGCGCCGGGCGATGGCTACACGTTGATGGTGGCGACGGGCGATCTTGCGATCGCGCCCGTGATGTCGGCCAAGGTTGGCTACGATGCGCTCCGGAATTTCGTACCAATCAGCATCATTTCACGCTCGCCCTCGGTGCTTCTGCTCCATCCGTCGGTGCCGGCAAACACCGTGCAGGAGTTTGCGGCGCTCGCGCGCGCGGACCCTGCAAAATACAGCTACGCGTCGATGAGCCTGGGCCAAAATCTCCTGAACACCGAAAGGCTTTTTCGTCTCACTTTGAAGCTTCCAATTGTCCGCATCCCCTTCCCGGGGGCGGCGCCCATCCTCAGTTCGACGGCGGCCGGCCATACCCTGGTCGCCTATATCGGGCTGCCTCCGGCAACCCCGTTCATCAAGGAAGGCACGCTGCGGGCATTGGCGGTCACCAGCCCGACGCGATCTCCCATCGCGCCGGACGTGCCGACCATGGCGGAGAGCGGTCTTGCCGGCCAGGAAACGGAGCTAGTGATCGGCCTGGTCGCACCGGCTCGCACGCCGCCGTCAATCGTGGACCTCTTGGCGCGCGCGATGGCGCAGTTCGTTGCCCGGCCGCAAACGCAGGAACGCCTCGCGGTGTTCGGCTTCACCGCGGTCGGCAGTACGCCGGAGGAATTTGCCGCCCAAATCAAATCCGATGTCGATCGAGCGGCCGCGGTCGTTCGGGACGCAGGGATCAAAGTCGATTGAACCGCACATCGAGGGGCGACCATCGGTCACGATGTCGCAAAATCGCGCGCAAGCGGCACGAGGCGATAGCGCGCAGGCTGCCAACCCTACGGGATGCTAGCTGAACTCACCAAGGCTGTGGCTGAGGCTAACGCCCGGGCGGGCGTCAGCGATCGCCGGCGGCGGCGTACTGACGCTGGTGGTCCGCCGTCTTCATCATGTCTTTGACCGGCTGCGGCAGCTGTCCCGCGGCGAGCCTGTAGGGCGGGCTTGGAAGACTCTCGACCACGGCCAGGCGCGTGACTTCGCCTCTGAGGTAGGCGTTCAGGAATTCGGGATAGTTGCTGAACGACACGCATCCGTTCGACTGGCCGTTCGCGCCCAGCATGTAGGTGTGGGCGAGGATGCCGGCGCGGCCGTACATCCTGCTGCCGTCGACGGGATTGAGGCGGATGGCGCGAACGCCGTGAAACAATTGCTCGCGCAGAGTGAGATTGTACACGTTCGGCGGCGTCGCCCCGCGCATGCGCAGGTGCACGTGGCGCGGACTATCCATGTAGGCGCCGAGGCCGGAATGGGCCTCGAGGCGGCGGCCGCTCGGCAGGTAGACCACACGCGCCGTGATGTCGTAGATCGCGGTGCGGCCGTCGTCCTCGAGCGGCGGGCCCTCCTTGCGCGGTGGTAGGCTGACGCTGACGGACGCTTTGGCAACGGTCGGTTTCGCCGGCGCGGCGGCTTGCTTCTTCTCGATGCCCTGATCCGGCGGCAAGCGCAGACTGCTCGCCAGCACCTGCATGGCCGACGCGAGAGTCTTGTCGAACGACGCCGGACAATCGTCGGTCGAGGCGAATCGTTTGTCGAATGAGACGGGATGATCTTCCACCGCCGCGAAGCGCTCCTCGAACGGCGCACTTGCGCACGCCGACGCGGCGGCGTCGGTGAGCACCGGAGCCCGATAGGTCGGGGGATCGAACAATCCGACCTGCGGCTCGATGCTCGCCAGCCGTATGCGCTCGCCCGGAGCCCCTGATCCCAGCGGCGCGTCGAGCCGGAACAGCTCGGGGTGGATTGTCCCGAAAACCGAAATGCGCGGCGCGGGCAATGGGTCTGTCGGCCCTGCCTGCGTTCCCGGCGATTTGAGGACGAACCCCAGAACCATCGCGGCGATTCCAAGCGGAATCGCGCGGACCCCCCATTGAACCAAAACGTCCCCCGCTCCCAACCCGCGTTGCCTGTGGCGCAGCGGCCAACGGCAACGCACGTCCCCCGACGCAGGCGCAAGCAAACATGCCGATTGCGGCAACAATCGTTCCGAGATTGCGGCAAGAATCGTTCGGACTGAGCCGCTCCGCGGGCTAATTCCTCGCCGCCCCGGCGGCGTTACCAACGGTTAACTGCGTTCACAAATCGGCTTGCCGTCTTCCCACCGGCGGGGTCGGCATTGCCGGGCTAGCGCGTTGAAGACGTGCGTGGGCGGACCGGCCGGTTGCGGCGCGGGCTATGCGCCGGCCCGCGACGGCACTAACATCTGCCGTAACTCGATCAGGCTGAGGAGAGCGTTTCCGTGACGGCAATCGCACTCAAGGACATCACCATTCATCCGGTCGTCGAGCAGCAGGTGCCGTTCTTCGACGTCTTCGAATTCTTCCCGACGCTCACCAAGGAGCTGCTCGAGGAGAACCGCTCGTGGTTGCAGCCGACGTTCATCGATCCGGCGAGCGGCAAACTGGTGCTGTGCGTGCAGAGCTTCGTCATCAAGAGCGCGCACCACAACATCCTGATCGATGCCTGCGTCGGCAATGACAAGCCGCGGCCGGCGCGTCCGCTCTGGAACATGATGAAGAGCGACCGTTTCGAGCAGGGCCTCGCGGCCGCCGGGCTGACGGTGAACGACATCGACTATGTGATGTGCACGCATTTGCACGTCGACCATGTGGGCTGGAACACGCGGCTCGAGAACGGGCGCTGGGTGCCGACCTTTCCCAAGGCGAAATACATCATGGCCGACCGCGAGCTCGCGTATTGGACGCAGAGGGAGAAGGACGATCCGTCAGGCGTTCCTTGGATCACCGACTCGGTGCTGCCGATCGTCGAGGCCAAACGCGTGCAGCTCGTGAAGAGCGATTTTGCCTTCAACGAGCAGGTCCAGTTCATCCCGACGCCCGGCCACACCATCGACCATTACTCCGTGCTGGTCGGCCGGCCCGGACAAGATGCGTTGATCACCGGCGACATGATCCACTCGCCGATCCAGGGAAAATATCCCGAGCTCGGCATGCGGGCGGATTACGA
>JAFAHL010000717.1 GCA_019237215.1 Hyphomicrobiales bacterium
AGGCCTTGATCGCGGCGGCGTTCGCCTCCGGCTTGTAGTACCAAAATCCGATGAGCAGATAGCTCATCAGGCCCACGCCTTCCCAGCCGAAGAACAGCTGCACGAGATTGTCGGCCGTCACCAGCATGAGCATGGCGAAGGTGAACAACGACAGATAAGAAAAGAAACGCGGTCGGTACGGGTCGTCCTCCATGTAACCGATGGAATAAAGGTGGACGAAAGCGGAAATGGTGGTGACGACGACGAGCATCACCGCCGTCAGCGCATCGATACGCAGTGCCCAGTCGACCTTGAGATCGCCGGAAATGATCCAGGGAAAGAGCGCCATGCGGCTGTCGTGATGGCCAAACCCGACGTCGACGAAGGCCAGCCACGACAGCAGCATGGAGGCGAACAGAAAAACGGTGGTCACGACTTCGGCGGAGCGCGAGCCCGCGGCCGGCGGTTCCGGCTCGCTGTGCGAGGGCTCGAGGGCGGCGTGCGTCTCGCGCGGGGACGGCGCGCCGCGCGCATGGCTCTCATCGAGCGGACCGTGCGCGTGATTTTCGCCGCCAGCATCGGGCGGCCCGCCGGGATAGCGCGCATGCGCGCCGGCGAGCGCGATGAGCGCCGCGATGATGGCGCCCAGAAGCGGCAGGAAAACGATGGCATAGTACATGCGGCGCTCAGCCCTTCATCAGGTTGATGTCCTCGACCGCGATCGAGCCGCGATTGCGGTAGTAAGCGACCAGAATTGCCAGCCCGATGGCCGCTTCCGCCGCCGCCACGGTGAGCACCAGCAGCGCGTAGACCTGGCCGACCAGATCGCCGAGGAAAGCCGAGAAGGCGACGAGATTGACGTTGGCCGCGAGCAGGATCAGCTCGATCGACATCAGGATGATGATCACGTTTTTGCGGTTGAGAAAAATGCCGAAAATCCCGATCGTGAACAGGATCGCGGCGACCGTGAGGTAATGGCCGAGACCGATGGTCATAGCACTGCCCCCACGTTCTCTACAGTCCCTGGCCCGGCCGGACCTTGACGATGTCGATGGCGGTCGCCTTGCTGCGCGCAACTTGCTCGGCGATGTTCTGCCGCTTGACGTGAGGCTTGTGCCGCAGCGTCAACACGATCGCGCCGATCATTGCAACCAGCAGCACGACGCCGGCCGCCTGGAAGAAATAGACGTAACGCGTGTAGAGCACGTGCCCCAACGCTTCGGCATTGACCGTGCTGGCGATCGGCGGAATTGGGGTCGCGATCGTGCGTTGCACGTCGGGCCCGATCGTCCAGGAGACCAGCACCAGCACCAGCTCGATAAGAAGAATGGCGCCGAGAAAGGCGCCAATCGGCAAGTACTGCATGAATCCTTGTCGCAGCTGGGCGAAATCGACGTCGAGCATCATCACCACGAACAGGAACAGCACCAACACCGCGCCGACGTAGACGATGATCAGGATCATCGCCAGGAATTCCGCTCCCAGCAGAACGAACAGCGCAGCCGCGTTGACGAAGGCGAGGATGAGGAACAGGACCGAATGCACCGGATTCCTGGCCGCGATGACCATGACGGCGGCGGCGATGCACACGCCGGCAAACAGGTAGAAGAAGAGCGCGGGGAAGATCATCCCTCGGTCTCACCGGTAGGGCGCATCGAGCACGATGTTGCTGGCGATCTCGCGCTCCCAGCGGTCGCCGTTCGCGAGCAGGCGCTCCTTGTCGAAATAGAGCTCCTCGCGCGTCTCGGTCGCGAACTCGAAGTTCGGTCCTTCGACGATGGCGTCGACCGGGCAGGCCTCCTGGCAAAGCCCGCAATAGATGCATTTGACCATATCGATGTCGTAGCGCGTGGTGCGGCGCGTGCCGTCATTGCGGCGCGGCCCCGCCTCGATGGTGATCGCCTGCGCCGGACAGATCGCCTCGCAGAGCTTGCAGGCGATGCAGCGCTCCTCGCCGTTGGGGTAGCGGCGCAGCGCGTGCTCGCCGCGAAAGCGCGGCGAGAGATGCCCCTTCTCGAACGGATAGTTGAGCGTGGGCTTGGGCTTGAAGAAGTATCGCAGGCCGAGCACGAACGCCGCCACGAACTCCTTGAGGAACAACGAGCGGGCGGCTTGATCCATTTTCATGGCGCAATCCTTTCGAGCGCTGGGTTCCGCCACCGCATGTCCATTAGTCGGCCATCATCGCGCCGAGCCAGTAGCCGATGCCCGCAAAGACGATGATATCGACCGCGAGCACGGCCCGGCCCAGCAAGGGGGCCTCCTGCTCGAAGCTCTCGCGCTCGTCGGCGCTCCCGGCGGAAACGCGCGAGCGCAAACCGCGCTCGACGAAGGTGAGGAGCGGAACGTAAGCCAGCGCCGCAACGATCATGCCGATGACGGCTCCGATGAGCCCGGCAAGCGACAGATCCATCATGGCGTTGCTCCGTCATTTCGCGAGAAATCCCCCGTATTGCAAGACGCCGGCGACGATGGCGACCATCGCAAGCGAAAGCGGCAAGAACACTTTCCAGCCCAGCCGCATGAGCTGGTCGTAGCGGTAGCGCGGCACGATCGCCTTCACCATGGCGAAGAGGAAGAACATGAAAAAGACCTTGAGCGCGAACCAGATCACGCCCGGGATCCATGTGAACGGCGCGACCGGAAACGGTGGCAGCCAGCCGCCGAGAAACAGGATCGTCGCAAAGGCGCACATGGTGAGCATGGCGACGTACTCACCCAGGAAGAACAGCATAAACAGGGTGGCGGAATATTCCACCGCATAGCCGGCGACCAATTCCGATTCGGCTTCCACCAGATCGAACGGCGGACGGTTGGTCTCGGCCAGCGCCGAAATGAGGAACACCACGAACATGGGAAGCAGCGGCAACCAGAACCAATTGAACATTCCCCACCTGCCGTGCTGCGCCTCGACGATCGCGGAGAGATTGAGCGATCCGGCGCACAGCAAGACGGTGATGATGACAAAGCCGATCGAGACTTCGTAGGACACCATCTGCGCCGCCGAGCGCAACGACGCGAGGAATGGGTATTTGGAATTCGACGACCATCCCGCCATGATGACGCCGTAGACCATGAGCGAGGAGATGGCGAAAATATAAAGCACGCCGACATTGAGGTTGACGATCTCCCATCCGGCGTTGACAGGAATCACCGCCCAGGCCGAGAGGGCAAGCACGCCGGTAACGAGCGGGGCCAATAAAAATACGCCCTTATTGGCGCCAGCAGGAATGATCGGCTCCTTGACCACGAATTTGAAAAGATCGGCGAAGGATTGCAGCAGGCCCCAGGGTCCGACCACATTGGGCCCACGCCTGATCTGCACCGCCGCCCAGATCTTGCGGTCGGCATAAAGCACATAGGCGGTGACGATGAGCAGAACGACGAGCAGCAGCACGCTTTGCGCGAGGATGATGACCAGCGGCCAGATGTAATTGGTCCACAATTCAGCCATGGCAGCTACTCCGCCGCGGTGAGCGCGGCATGGCCCTCGGCGATCAGCGAGCATTCCGCCATGACCGCGGACGCCCGCGCGATCGGATTGGTGAAATAGAAGTCGTCGAGCGCGCGGCCGAACGCGGCCTTTTCGAGGGTGCCGCCGCGCGCGGCCAGCGCAGCAATATCCGCCCGCTCGGCGGGCGCGATCTGGTCGAGGCGCTGCAGGTGGGGATGCGCCTTGAACAGCGCCTGACGCAACTGGGCAAGCGAGTCATAAGCAAGCTTGCGGCCGAGCACATCCGACAGCGCCCGCAGGATCGCCCAGTCCTCGCGCGCGTCGCCCGGCGGGAAGGAGGCGCGGCCAGCCATCTGCACACGCCCCTCGGTGTTGAGGTAGATGCCGGATTTCTCGGGATAGGCCGCGCCCGGAAGGATGACGTCGGCGCGGTGCGCGCCCGCATCGCCGTGGGTGCCGACATAGACCACGAAAGCGCCGGGGGCGATATCGATCTCGTCGGCACCGAGCAGGAACAGGAGGTCGAGCGCGCCGGGCGCTGCCATCTGCGCGGCGTTGCCGCCGCCGGCGCCGGGCAGGAAGCCGACGTCGAGCGCGCCGACCCGCGCCGCGGCGGTATGCAGGACCGAAAAGCCGTTCCAGCCGTCGCTGCCGCCGACCTGCGCGGCCCGCGCCGCAAGCGAAACGATGGCTGCGCCATCCGGCCGCGCCAGCGCGCTCATGCCGACGATCACCACTGGGCGCTCGGCCTTCTTGAGTACGGACGCGAACTCATGCGCGCCCGCCGCGACATCCGCCAGCGTCTGCGGCCCAGCGCCGAGATAATCGTAGCGATAGGTGAGATCGGCGCGCTCGCCGATCAAGCCGATCGGAAAGGCGCCCATGCGCCAGCGCTTGCGGATGCGCGCGTTGAGCACGGCCGCTTCGCGGCGCGGATTGGCGGCGACGATGAGCAATGCGTCCGCCTTGTCGATTCCGGCGATGGTGGCGTTGAAAAGGTAGCTCGCCCTCCCCCATGCTGGATCGAGCACCGCGCCGTCCTGCCGGCAGTCAAGATTGGCGACGCCGAGCCGCGTCATCAAATCCTTGAGCGCGAAGGTCTCCTCGACCGTGGCAAGGTCGCCGACGATCGCGCCGATACGCTTCGCCTCGGTCGCGTCGACTTTGGCGGCGATGGCGTCGAAGGCGTCGCGCCAGGAGGCCGGATAGAGCTGGCCGCCCTCGCGAATATAGGGCTGATCGAGGCGCTGGGCGCGCAGGCCGTCGACCACGTGGCGGGTCTTGTCGGAAATCCATTCCTCGTTCACGTCGTCGTTGACGCGCGGGAGGATGCGCATGACCTCGCGTCCGCGGGTATCGATGCGGATGGCCGAGCCGAGCGCGTCCATGACGTCGACCGACTCGGCCTTGTTGAGCTCCCACGGCCGTGCGGCGAAGGCATAGGGCTTGGAGGTGAGCGCGCCCACCGGGCAGAGATCGACCGCGTTGCCCTGCAACTCGGAGGTCATGGCCTGCTCGAGATAGGTCGTGATTTCGGTGTCCTCGCCGCGCCCGATGGCGCCGAGCTCCGGCACGCCGGCGACCTCGGTCAT
>JAFAHL010000017.1 GCA_019237215.1 Hyphomicrobiales bacterium
TCGATCTGATCGATCATGGCCTGGACGTCGGCGTGCCAATCGCGGAAATCGTTGCGCAGCTCTTGCCTGGTGCCCACGGTGGACCAGGACTCCACCTGCCAATCGTCGCGTTCCGACGTGCTCACGAAGTTCATGATTTCGCCGCGGCGCACCGGATAGTGCAGCACGTTGCCGTGCGGGCCGAGCCAGTTCGTTCCGACCATGCGAGCAAGACGGTGCGGCAGCTTCTCCATCGGGATCAGGCCGCGCCAAGCAATGCAGCCGGTGAATATCGGCTTGCTCGGCCCGAACAGGCAGACGCGGACCTTGGAATGAATACCATCGGCGCCGATCACATAAGGCGCCTTGACGATGCTGCCGTCCTCGAACGCCGCTTCGGCGTATCCGGCGTGGGAGACGACCGAGACGCACCGCCTGTTCAGCGTGATGGCGTCGGGCTTGAGCGAGCGAACCGCGTCGGCGAGGAGGCCATGCAGATCGGCGCGGTGCAGCATGAGATGGGGCGTGCCGAATCGCTCGATGCTTTTGTCGCCGAGATCGAACCAGTTCCAGGTTTCGCCGGTGCTCCAGTGCCGCAGCTCGCGGCGCTCCGGCCGAACCTGCACGTTGGCGAGAGCCGTTTCCAAGCCGAGGGCAAACAGGACGCGAGTGCCATTGGAGCTGATCTGGATACCGGCGCCGATTTCCTTGAGCTGGTCCGACTGTTCGTAAACTTCAACATCGATGCCGCGCTTGAGCAAGGCAAGCGCCGCAGCCAGTCCACCGATGCCGGCACCGACGACAACGACCTTTTTCGACGTACTCATGGGCGACTTCCCATCTGGCGTGACTCGTTTTGGATGGCCGGCCGAGGACTCACTGTGATTTCACGCCGGAAGCTTTCACCACCGCGGTCCAGCGCGGAATTTCCGCTGCGACAAAAGCCGCAAAATCCTGCGACGAGGCAATTCTAGATTCGAAGCCGAGCTTTTTCATGCTGGCGATCATGTCGGAGGATTGCAGCGCCTCATTGACCGCTGCGTTGAGCTTTTCCACGACGTCGGCGGGAACTCCGGCCGGCGCCCACATCCCGGCCCAGAATTCAAGCGTGAGCTCGTCGAGGCCGAGCTCCTTCATGGTGGGCACGTCGGGCAAATCGGGACTGCGTTGCGGGCTCGATATGGCCAGCGCCTTGATCTTGCCCTCGCGAATGAGCGGCAGCACCGTCGCCGGCGTCGGCCAGTAGACGTGGATGCGGCCGCCCAGCATGTCGGGAATGACGAGGGCGCCGCCGCGATAGGGAACGCTGGTGATATCGAGCCCGTGCCGGTGATTGAAATATTCGGCAAGCAGTTGCGACACCGTCCCCTGCGCAAAGCCGACACTGAGCTTGCCGGGATTGGCCTTGGCATAGGCGACGAATTCGTTCGCCGAATTGGCTGGCACTTGTGCGTTGACGGTGAGCATGGACGAGGTGCGCGCAACGAACGCGATGGGCGTAAAATCCTTCAGCGGATCATATTCGACCGGCTTGGTCATGATCGGCTCGATCACGAGGGCCGAGCTTGCGAACAGCAGGGTGTAGCCGTCGGGAGGCGCGACCGCGGCCGTCTTGGAGCCGATGGTCGTGCCGCCGCCGGGTTTGTTGTCAACCACGACCGCCTGACCGAGCTTGCCTTGCAGCTGCTGCGCCAGCAAGCGCGCGAGGACGTCGTTCGGCGAGCCCGGCGTGTAGGGCACGATGATTCGAATTGGCTTACTCGGAAAACCTTGGGGCTGCGCCGCCGGCGGCAGTGCAAGCGCCGCGATGGCGACGACGAATGCAAATTTTCCAACCGCGGATCGGGCCATGCCCCGGTGCTCCATAAAGAATATTAGCGAATTTCGAAGCTCGAAGGAGCACCTCAATGCCGCCAACTCATGGCTTGTCCGAGCGCATTAGCCGCCTTGCCCATATGCAGAAATCGTAAACTGAAAGGTCATCCCGGGGCCGCCGGCAAGGCGAACCTCGAGAATAGGTTCGAGCAGGACTAACAGCAAAATAGCAGCAGCCTAGGCGGAGCGAGCGTTGCCGCCCACGCCGCCGCCCCGCTGTAAGCACTACTCAGCACGGCCGCTCAACGCAGGGAGCGGCTCGACCTACATAACTCCCCCATACGGGCTGCGCGCCAACGGCCCGTTGATGACGGGCGCCTGCGTAGGTGCCGCGAGCGGGGCCGGAATCCGGTTTTGGAGAGCGGGCATCTGCGGCGCTGGTGATCCTAGCAGAGTGGTAGGATTCCGCACGAAGCCGCCACGAAACCCGCCTCCATGCCCAATCGCCCCGCGGGCAAAGCCGGGCGTCGATGCGACGATGCAAGCCGTCGCCAATACTGCCGCAAAAACGCGTTTCATGGTCGTTACTCCTCATCTTGCGCCGCCCCTCGACGCCCTTCATGTAATCATCCCCGGGCAACGACTCTTAATCTGCCTTGCTTTGCTTTGATCGCTCTTGCGTTCATTCGTACAATCCA
>JAFAHL010000246.1 GCA_019237215.1 Hyphomicrobiales bacterium
GCCGGAGCGCAGAAGCCCGGACTATTTTGCCAAGTTCGTGGCCGCCGAGATCGCGCGCTGGAGCGGCCCGATCAAGGCGAGCGGCGTGTCCGCGGACTAACGCGTGCGGTCTCACCGCTTCGCCGTGAATACGAGCGGCAAACTCGGCGTGCTCCCTCCCCCCTTGTGGGGGAGGGTTGGGGAGGGGGGGTGATGCGGTGAGATAATGGTGGCGCCACCTGCGAAGGAATCGCGCTACCCCCACCCCCAACCCCTCCCCACAAGGGGGAGGGGAGCGCAGCGAGCGCGGGGCGCTATTTTGGTCCACGCACAAATGAGTTTGCGCTAAGAGCCCGCCAGGTCGAGCCGGCGCATGCTCGTCACCTCGCTGCCGGCGGCGCGGATGCGCGTGATCGCCTGCGCAATCGGCTCGAACACGACCGCCATGTGGAAGGCATTGGCGTGAACGAGCGAGGCGGCGTCGCGCACGATGGCCACATGGCGCTTCCAGAACACGAGGTCGCCGCGCCGCAGCTCGGAGTAAGGGACCGAGAGCTCTTTCCCGACCGCCTTTTCCTGCACGGCGCTGTCGCGTGGGGAGGCAATTCCGCACGCGCCGAGCGCGACCTGCAACAGGCCCGAACAGTCGAGGCCGAGCGACGTCTTGCCGCCCCATAGATAAGGCGCACCCAAGAAGCGCTCGGCGACCGCGACGAAATCGCTTTCCCTCTCGTCAATCGAAACGAGATGGCGCGCCGGCACGTAGCCGCCGGCGGCGGTGATCGCGAACGCGTCCTCGATGCGTGCAATCGCGAGCCGGCATCCAAGCGCGAGCCCTTCGAGCGGGGGCAGCTTGATCGACGGTCCCGGGAACACCAGCGTGCGCAGCGCCGCGACCTTGTGGGTGGGCGCCGCTCCGGGAGCGCGCAGCGCGCTGGCGGGCAAGAAGCCTGCATAGCCGTCGGCCTCGAGCTTGCCCCGCGCCCAGCCTTCCTCGCTCTCGTAGACGGTGACGCGCTCGCCCTTGAGTGCCTCGGTGTCGAGCGGCGCATCGGGGGAGGGCGCTTGGCGCAGCGGCGCCGTGGGTTCGACCACCTCGTAAAGTCGCCCCTCAGCCATAGCGCGACACCAAGAGCGCGTAGAGCGCGCGCGCCGCTTGGCACTCGGCGCCCTCGGGCCGCCCGGGCTTGCTGGTCTGGTTCCAGGCATAGATGTCGCAATGCAGCCACGCCTTGGCCGCCGCGACGAACCGGCGCAGGAACAACGCGGCGGTGATCGAGCCGCCGAAATTGCTGGAGGAGACGTTGTTGACGTCCGCCACCTTGGACTCGAGCAGCGCCTCGTACGGCCGCCACAGCGGCATGCGCCACAGCGGATCGTTTTCGCTGGTCGCGCAATCCGCGAGCGCCGCCGCCAAGGCGTCGTCGTCGGTGTAGAACGGCGGGATCTCGGTTCCCAGCGCCACGCGGGCGGCGCCGGTCAGCGTCGCCATGTCCGCGATCAAGTCCGGCCGCTCCTCGTCGGCGAGCGCGATGGCGTCGGCGAGAATCAGTCGGCCCTCCGCGTCGGTGTTGCCGATCTCGACGGTGAGGCCCTTGCGCGAGCGGTAGACGTCGCGCGGGCGAAACGCCGAGCCGGAGATGGCGTTCTCGACCGCGGGAATGAGCACGCGCAGCCGCAGCTTCAGCCCACGGTCCATCAGCATGTGCGCCAGCGCCAGCATCGCGGCCGCCCCGCCCATGTCCTTCTTCATGTTGAGCATGCCGCTCTCGGGCTTGATATCGAGGCCGCCCGAGTCGAAGCACACGCCCTTGCCGATGAGCGTGATCTTGGGATGGCTCGGCTCGCCCCAGGTGAGATCGATGAGGCGCGGGGGGCGCGCGGCGGCGCGGCCGACGGCGTGAACGAGCGGAAAATTCTGCTCGAGCAGGTCCTCGCCGACGACCGCACGCACCTCGGCGCCGTGGCGCTGCGCGAGCGCGCGCGCCGCCGCTTCGAGCTCGGCCGGCCCCAGGTCGTTCGCGGGCGTGTTGATGAGATCGCGCGCGAGGGTGACGCCCTCGACGATGCGGGAGAGGTCTTCGCCGTCG
>JAFAHL010000250.1 GCA_019237215.1 Hyphomicrobiales bacterium
TGTTAGAACGTCGATTTCAGCTTCAGGTGATCGAGGCGGTTGATCGACTTGACGTCGAGGCGCTTCACCTGGCTATCCTGCAACACGTCAAGCGCGATGCTGACGCCCGCGCTCCCTTGCGCCCACACCTTGCGATAAAAGTCGGCCAAATTCTTCGGCTGTTCGCCATTGACGCCGACAACGACGTCGCCACGCTTGATTCCCGCTTTCTCCGCCGGGCCGTCCGGGGTCACCCGGCTGACGAACAGCCGCCCGCGCACCTCATCGGTGTTGAGGCCGAGCCACGGCCGCGCGGGTCCCGACTTGCGCCCGGCCGCGATCAGGTCGCCGAGGATCGGCGTCAGCCGGTCGATGGGCACGAACATGTTGCCCGGCGCCTTGTCGCTTCCGCCGACGGCGTCGCCGACGATAAGCGAGCCGACGCCGACGAGCTTGCCCTCGCGGTTGATCAGCGCTGCCCCGCTCCAGGCCGGATGGGGCGGCGCGGTGAACAGCGCGTCCTCGAGCATATACTCCCAGCTGCCGGCGAATTCGCGCTTGGCGACGACATAGGCGCCACCCACCATGGCGGCGCCGCCGAAGCTTGCGACCAGCACGGGATCGCCCTCCTTGATCTCGGCGGACTTGCCCAGTGCCATCGGCTTGAGCTTGAGCGGTTCGATCGCGCGCAACAGGCCGAAGCCGCTTTCGTGGTCGTAGCCGACGACGTCCGCCGGTACGGTGTGCCCGTTGTTGTCGACGACCTCGGCCGCGTAGGCCTCGACCATGAGATAGCCGATCGTCAAGACGAGACCGTCGCTATCGATGACGATGCCCGATCCTTCACGTGCGCGGCCCAGGCCTTGGACGGTGCGCCCTTCCGGATTGATGTGGGTGTTGATCCGCACCACCGCCGAAACGAGCTCCTCGACCCGCACGGACTGCGCGGCGGCAATGGACGCGCTCAGGAGCGCGACAACGGCCGCGGTCAGCATCACGCCTGACGCGATGACGGTAGAGCCGCGGCGAGAGGCGTTGCGCATGAATGCTCCTAGCTCTAGTTCGGCGGGCAGAGTTGGTAGCGCTTGAGGTCCTTGAACTCGGGGCCGGCCGAAAGCTCTGCGCGGTCATTCGACACAATGACCCGATTCTCTTCCGTCGTCTCCGGCGGCTCGGCTCGGCTCGAGCAACGCATATGGGCAGAGTAGATCGGCCCGTCTGCGCCCGCGGTTTCGGTGACCCATTGAATCGCGCAGCTCGCTTGCGACGTCTCGTACCCTTTTGCCGACACGACAAAGGTGGACTTGCTGTCGCGGCAGAGGTCGGCGCTCGGTGCCCACGTTCCCCATAATCGTTCCGGCACGCTGAGGTGGCGAACACTGTCCGCGAGCGCGGCGCCCGATAGGAGCATGGAGGCGAAAGCGATGATGACGCGCATGGGTGTTATCCGCGCTGTAAGCAACCGGCAACTTTACCTCCGGCGCCACGCCTTCTTCCAGCCCGCGACGCCGCCGAAGCGCCGGTTCTGCCGGCACAGGCACCGATCAATGACGGCCTGCTACAGCTGCTCGATTCCCGCCTTTTCGACGATTTGTTCTGAGCAGACGGTGAGCTGCGGGGAAAACCCGGTGCGAAGGCTCGAAAGCATGGAGAAAATCCTGTAGGGATGATGAGGCTTTCCGGGCCATAGGTTTTCCCCAGGCAGGAGGTCTCCATGTCTCAAGTGGACCCATGGGAGAAGGCGGCGGACTGCGAGCGGGCGCTTCGGATCACGGTTGATCCGCTCCATCGTGAAGCTCTGAGCAACATCCGAGAGTTCTGGATTGCGCTCGCGCAGGAGAGCCGGTTTCTCAGCGACGAAGCTCTAGCCTCCCAGATCGAAACGATTGGCCGCCTGCAGGCCAAACTCGACCACGACCCGCACGCGAGAGTTCGCTGACGATCCAAGCCACGGATCGCGCTTGGGCGGCCCATTCCGCAACACGAGTTTCAACGTGAACGCAAGGCCGCAGGCTGTGGCCACACTCGATTGCCGCTGGTGCTGTAAGTAACGCCTTGCGTGTCGACCAACTCACCGCGCATCCGCACGCCAGCAACGCCCCGAGGCGCAATACGTTCCTGCCGCGTACCGGCGGAGGGAGCGCCCGGGCATTTGACGTTTGTGCAAAAAGCGGTTGCCGTCTGCGGGAGCGCCGCGACAGTATTGGCGCGAACCGAACGAACGGAGATCGTTGGGACCGCACGATGGGTGGCTCGATCCACATCGCCGCGAAATAACCCGTGGCCAGCAGCGATACCGAGGTTCTCGTTGTGGGCGCTGGCGCCGCTGGTATCGCCGCGGGCCGGCGGCTCTTGGACGCGCATGTTGACTGCCTCGTTGTGGAGGCACGGTCGCGGCTCGGCGGACGGGCATGGACGATGCGCGGAGACTCGGAATTTCCAATCGATCTCGGGTGCGGCTGGCTGCACTCGGCCGACCGCAATCCCTGGCGAGACATTGCCGAGGCACAAGGCTGCTCGATCGACACGACGCCGCCGCCGTGGAGGCGCCGCTCGGCTCCGATCGGCTTTCCGCTTTCTCAGCAAACCAGCTTTCTGCATGCGCTGCAAAAATTCGACCAGCAGCTTCATTCCCGCCCCGAACCAGAGCCGGACGTTCCGGCCGCGAGGTTTCTCGAGCCGCTCGGCCAGTGGAATGCGTTGATCAACGCGGTCAGCACCTACGCGAACGGGGCGGAGCTCGATCGGGTCTCGGCGCGGGATGTCAGCCGCTATGACGACAGTGGCGTAAACTGGCGGGTGGTCGAGGGCTACGGGAGGGTGATCGCCGCCCATGGTGCCGGCTTGCCGGTCATGCTCGACCAGGCGGTGAGGCTGATCGATCGCAGCGGACGGCGATTGCGAGTGGAGACAGCGGCCGGCGCGATAACGGCGGATATCGCCATCGTCACCGTCTCGAGCGCGCTGCTTGCCGAAGAGAAGCTTCGCTTCAGCCCGGCCCTGCCCGAAAAAACGCAAGCGGCTGCGGGGCTGCCCTTGGGGCTTGCCGACAAATTGTTTC
>JAFAHL010000427.1 GCA_019237215.1 Hyphomicrobiales bacterium
GAATACATGCTGCGCAGCTCCGAGTATCCGCTGTTGAAGAAGAAGCCGAGCGACTACATGCGCGGCATGTACTACGCCTCACAGCCGATGGAGGCCGACAACCTGCGCGGGCTCGCGTGCACGTTCGAGATGATCAACGCGGAAACCCAGCTCCTTTACGCGTCGGATTATCCCCATTGGGACTTCGATCTGCCCAGCCGAATTTGGGACCTGCCGTTTCTTTCGGAGAAGGCCAAGCACAACATCCTCGGCGGCAACGCGGCGCGCTTGTTCAAGCTGCCGCCGCGCAGCGACCAGCAAAGGGCGAACCTCGCGCGGTTCGGCGCCGTCGCGGCGTGACGCGTGGTGACGCTGACGCAGTGATCGTTGCCCTTGCGGCTTGCTCGGTGTGCTCCCCTCCCCACCCGAACTCGGGCTTGCCCGAGTTCGGCATTTTAGATGGCCGAAGTCGGGTATACCCGACTTCGGCTGGGGAGGGGCCGGGGGTGGGGGTCGTGCGATGTGGCCGCGCTTGAGCATCACCGAACGACCCCCCCTCCCCAACCCTCCCCCCAGCCGGCTGCGGGCTTGCCCGCTTCCGGCAAATTTTAAAACTGACCAAACCCCCGGCGGGCCGGGGTTTGGTTGGGGGAGGGAGCAGACCGAGATCGCGGCCGCGTCAGTGGCGCCAATTCACCTCATGGCGAGTAATTGTCTTGCTGTGCGCAGCGTGCGTTTTCGCCGCCCCCGCGCTCGCCCAGCCCGCGGTTGAAGACTTCTACAGGGGGCAAGCAGATCAATGTGATCGTCGGCTACGGGCCGGGCGGCGGTTACGACGTCGTCGCGCGCCTGCTGGCGCGCCATCTCGGCCGCTACGTTGCGGGCAATCCCAATATCGTGGTGCAGAACATGCCGGGCGCCGGCAGCCTGCGCGCCGCCAACTACCTCTACTCGGTCGCACCCAAGGACGGCACCGCGATCGGTCTCGTCGGCAGCGACATGCCGCTGATCGGATTGATCGCGAACAATCCCAACGTCCAGTTCGATCCGCGCAAGTTCATCTGGCTCGGCTCGTCGTCGAGCTTCGCCGGCGACGCTTACATCCTGCTGGTGCGCCCCGATGCGGCGGTGAAGTCGATCGCCGAGGCGCGCGCGAGCGCGGGACCGCCGCTCGTTCTCGCCGGCACCGGCGAGGGCGCGCGCGACGGCGATGTGCCGAAAATCCTGCGCGACGCGCTGGGGTTCAACATCAAGCAGGTGCTGGGTTATCCCGATACGCCCTCGATCTTCCTCGCGGTCGAGCGCGGCGAGGTCGACGGCCGGATGTTCGATTTCTCCTCGGTCAAATCGAACAAGCCGCAATGGCTCGAGCCCGACAGCGGCTTCCACATCCTGCTGCAGTTTGCGCGGCGCGCGCGCCACCCGGAGCTGCCCGACGTGCCGACCGCGCGCGAGCTTGGTCGCACCGTTGCCGCGCGCGCGTTGATCGAGCTTGCCGAAACGCCGCTTCTCACCATGGCGCGGCCGTTTGCGGCGCCGCCCGGCGTGCCGAACGACCGCGCTCGCGCGCTGCAGGCGGCGTTCCTCGCCGCGCACCGCGATGCGGCGTTGCGCGCGGAAGCCGCAACGCTCGGCGTCGATATCAGTCCGCTCGGCGCCGATGACATGGCCCGCAGCATCGAGCAAATGATGCACACCTCGCCAGAGGCCTTCGACTACATGAAAAGGTTGCTCGCATCCCACCGAGGCAACTGATCCTCAACGATGTACATCAGTGTTGAAATCATGCTGATGTCGTTTTGAACTCGCTCCCCCCCATGGCGTCAAACCAGAACCAGACATCCATCCGGGCCGTGTTCGGCGCGCTGTTTCTGGCGCTGTGGCTTGCCGCCCTCGACCAAACCGTCGTTTCGACCGCGTTGCCGACCATGGTCGGCGATCTCGGCGGCCTGAGTTACCTCTCCTGGGTGGTGACGGCCTATCTCCTCACCAGCACGGTCGCCGGCCCGCTCTACGGAAAATTCGGCGATCTCTACGGCCGCAAGATCGTCCTGCAAGTGGCGATCGCGGTGTTTCTCGTCGGCTCCGCTCTTTGCGGCATCGCGCAGAACATGCTGCAGCTGATCGTGTTTCGCGCGCTCGAAGGCGCGGGCGGCGGCGGGCTGATCGTCATCACCATCGCCGTGATCGGCGACCTCATCCCGCCGCGCGAGCGCGGGCGCTATCAGGGCTTCTTCGGCGCGGTGTTCGGGGTCGCCACCATCGTCGGCCCGCTGGTCGGCGGCTTCTTCGTCGATCACCTGAGCTGGCGCTGGATCTTCTACATCAATCTGCCGACCGGCATCCTCGCGCTCGCGGTGATCGCCGCCGTGCTGCCGTCGCGCTCCACGCGCCGCCAGCACGCGGTCGATTACGTGGGCGCGCTCCTGCTCACCGCCGCGCTCAGCGCCGTCATCCTGTTCACCGGGCTCGGCGGCACGACCTTTCCCTGGACCTCGCCGGTCATGATCGGCTTGATGGCGGCGAGCATCGCAGGCGTCATCGCCTTCGTCGCCCTCGAGATGCGGGCGCGCGAGCCGATCCTGCCGATGAGCCTGTTCGCCAATCGCAATTTCGCGGTCGCGAGCAGTGTCGGCTTCATCGTCGGGCTCTCGCTGTTCGGCGCGGTGACGTTCCTTCCGATCTATCTCCAGGTGGTCAAAGGCGTGTCGCCCTCGATCTCCGGCCTCCTGCTCATGCCGATGATGCTCGGCATGCTGGCGACCTCCGTGATCAGCGGCCGCATGATCAGCCGCTTCGGCCGCTACAAGCTGTTCCCCATTCTCGGCACCGCGACCATGACGTTCGGGCTCGCCGCGCTGTCGCTGCTCGCGATCGACAGCGATGACTGGCAGACCGCGATCGACGCGCTCTGGCTCGGGCTCGGCATGGGCATGGTCATGCAGGTGCTCCTGATCGCGGTGCAGAACAGCGTCGACTACGAGCGGCTCGGCGTGGCCACGTCGGGGACGATGCTGTTCCGCTCGCTCGGCGGCGCGCTCGGCGTCGCGCTGTTCGGCGCAATCTTCGCCAACCGCCTGCATGCGCAGCTCGCCGGGCCCGGCATGGATTTCCTGGCCACGATCATTCCGGCGGCGGCGCGCGGCCTGCCGCCCGACATGCATCAGGAATACATCACCGCGGTGATGGCGGCGCTGCGGCCGGTGTTCCTGGCGGCGGCCGGCATTTCGGCCTTGGGCTTCGCGCTGACCTTTCTGCTGCGCGAGCACCCGCTGCGCGAGGGCGCGCCGGCGGAAGGCGTGGGCGAGAGCTTTGCGATGCCGCGCGACGCCACCTCGTTGGAGGAGCTCGAGCGCATCATCGCGCTGCTGGTGGCGCGCGAAAACCGCTGGCGCCTCTATGCCGATCTCGCCCGGCGGGCCGCCATCGAGCTGCCCGCGCCCGAGTTGTGGATGCTGGCGCGGCTGGGCGAGCGCGAGTCGATGACGCTCGCCTCGCTCAGCGCGGAGCTCAAAATTCCGCAACAGCAGCTCGCATTGCCGCTGCACGCGCTATGCGAGCGCGGCATCGCGGAGAAAAACGCGAACGGAAAGCTCGAGCTCACGCCCGCCGGCGCCGCAATGCGCGATCGCATCGTCGCCGCGCGGCGCAAGGCTCTCGCCGACATGCTCGCGCGCTGGCGGCCGGAAGAACATCCCGACGTGCTGGCTTTGATCGAGCGCATGGCACAGGCGCTCACCAGCGATCTGCCGGCGCCGAAGGCGGCGTAGCGCTCACATCGGTTCGACTCATTGGTTCACATCCTGGTCGTCCCGATGGTAGGCAGTTTCCGAGGTCGATCGATGCGGAGAATTTTGCGCCTCGTTGTGACGACGGCCGCGCTGGTAGCGGCGGTGCAAGCCCGCGCGCAAGACGACGTCGCGAGGCGCTATCCCAACCGCGCGGTCAAAATCATCGTGTCTGCTCCGCCCGGCGGCGGCCTCGACATCGCCGCGCGCGTGATCGCCGACCGGCTGACGAAAATGTGGGGCCAGCCGTTCGTGGTGGAGAATCGCCCCGGCGCCGGCGGCAATCTCGGCGCCGAGGCGGTCGCCCAGGCCGAGCCCGACGGCTACACCTTGCTCGCGGCGCAGCCGGCGCCGCTGACCACCAACGTCGTGATGTACAAGAGGCTCAGCTTCGACCCGGCCGCCTTCGAGCCGCTCGCGATCATGACCTCGATCCCCAACACGCTCACGCTGCGCCTCGACTTGCCGGCAGCCTCGGTCGCGGAGCTGATCGCCTATGCGAAGGCCAACCCCGGCAAGCTCAATTTCGGCTCGCAAGGGGTGGGCACCACGCCCCACCTCACCGGCGAATTGTTCGCGCGCGTCACCGGCGCCAAGCTCACCCACGTGCCCTATCGCGGCACCGCGCAGGCCGTGAACGATCTCGTTGCCGGCAACGTCGACATGTTGTTCTTCCAGTTGGACTCGGTGCGCGAGCAATACCGCGCGAACAAGGTCAAGATGCTGGCGGTGACGACGGCGGCGCGCATCGCCGCGGTGCCCGAGGTGCCGACCATGGAGGA
>JAFAHL010000596.1 GCA_019237215.1 Hyphomicrobiales bacterium
GATCGGCTGATCAAGCACTGCGACGTGCTGGTGGAGAATTTCGCGCCCGGCGCGCTCGACCGCATGGGGCTGACCTGGGAGCACATCCACAAGACCAATCCGCGCATGATCGTGGCCTCGGTCAAGGGCTTCGGCCCCGGCCCCTACGAGGATTGCAAGGTCTACGAGAACGTCGCCCAATGCGCGGGCGGCGCCGCCTCCACCACCGGCTTCCGCGAGGGCCCACCGCTCGTCACCGGGGCGCAGATCGGCGACAGCGGCACCGGTCTGCACCTCGCCTTCGGCATCGTCAGCGCGCTCTATCAGCGCATCCGCACCGGGCGCGGGCAGCGCGTGCTCTGCGCCATGCAGGACGGCGTGCTCAATCTCGCCCGCGTCAAGCTGCGCGACCAACAGCGTTTGGGGCACGGACCGCTGACCGAATACAGCCAGTACGGCGAAGGCATTTCGTTCGGAAAAGCGGTGCCGCGCGCCGGCAACGATTCCGGCGGCGGCCAGCCCGGCTGGATCCTCAAATGCAAGGGCTGGGAGAACGATCCCGACTCCTACATCTATTTCATCACCCAGGCGCCCGTATGGGGCGCGATCTGCGACCTCATCGGCAAGCCGGAATGGAAGAGCGATCCCGACTACGCCACGCCGCCGGCGCGGTTGCCGCGGCTGCGTCACATCTTCGATACGATCGAGCAGTGGACCATGACCAAGACCAAGTTCGAGGTCATGGACATCTGCAACGCGGTCGACATCCCGGTCGGCCCGATCCTGTCGATGAAGGAGATCGCCGAGGAGCCGTCGCTGCGCAAGACCGGCACCGTGGTCGAGGTCGATCACCCCACGCGCGGCAAGTATCTCACCGTCGGCAACCCCATCAAGATGTCGGACTCGATCACCGAAGTGAGACGCTCGCCGCTGCTCGGCGAGCACACCGAGGAAATCCTCGGCAAGGAGCTCGGCTATAGCAAGGCGGAGATCGCCGAGATCAAGGCGTCGGGCGCGATCACGGCGCCGGAGAAAGGCGCGCGTGCCGAGGCGGCGTGACCGAACAACGCTGTCGTCCCCGCGTAAGCGGGGACGCATAACCACCGACTGAGAAACTTCGCACCGACGGTGGATATGGATTCCGGCTCTCGCTTCGCTCGGCCGGAATGACAGGGAGAGTTGGGAGAGGAATGGCGAATGCGTATCGTCGTGCACGGCCAACAGGCGTTCGGCAAGGCGGTGTTGGAGGCGTTGCGCAAGCGCGGCGACGACGTCGTCGCCGTCTACGTGGCGCCGGAGAAGGAGGGCGCGAAGGCCGATCCGCTCAAGGAGGCCGCGCTCGCGGCCAAGCTGCCGGTCCACCAGCCGGCGTCCTACCGCAAGCCGCAGGTGTGGGAGGAGTTCAAGGCGCTCAAGCCGGACCTGCAGGTGATGGCATTCGTCACGCTGTTCGTGCCGGAGGAATTTCTCAACATCCCGACCAAAAGCTCGATCCAATATCATCCCTCGCTCTTGCCGAAATATCGCGGGCCGAGCGCGATCAACTGGCCGATCATCCAAGGCGAGACCGAGACCGGGCTGTCGATCTTCTGGCCCGACAACGGGCTCGATACCGGCGACGTGCTGTTGCAGAAGAAGACCCATATCGGCCCCGACGACTCGCTCGGCTCGGTCTATTTCGACCGGCTGTTTCCCATGGGCGTCGAGGCGATGCTGGAGGCGGTCGACCTGGTCAAGGCCGGCAAGGCGCCGCGCATCAAGCAGGATCACGCGCAGGCGACCTACGAGGGCCGCTGCGGGCGCGACAACGCCCGCATCGACTGGGGCAAGCCCTGGCGGCAGATCCACAATCTCATCCGCGGCTGCAATCCGGCGCCCGGCGCCTGGACGACGCTCGAGGGCAAGCCGCTGCAGGTGTTCGAGGCCAAGCCCTTGCCCGCGCGTGACCCCAAGGGCATCGGCGGCAAGATGGGGGAGGTCGCCGAGGTTTCGGCCGACGGCTTCACCGTCGTCTGCGCCGACGGCCGCATCAAAGTTCTGCGCGTGAAGACCCACGACGGCCCCAAGGTCGCCGCCGCGGAATTCGCCGCCACCGCCAAGCTCAACCCCGCAACGAGGCTCGTATGACTCCGACCCAAGCCACCGCCGCCAAGGCCCCGATCACCGCCTCGCAGCACGCCAATCCGAGATCCGACATCGAAATCTCCCAGGCCGCCAAGAAGCGGCTGATCGTCGATATCGCGCGCGAAAAGCTCGGCATCGGACCCGAGCACCTCGAGCCCTACGGGCACTACAAGGCCAAGATCTCGATGGAGTTCATCAAGTCGCTCAAGAACCGTCCCGACGGCAAGCTCATCCTGGTTTCGGCGATCACCCCGACGCCGGCGGGCGAGGGCAAGACCACGACCACGGTCGGCCTCACGGATGCGCTCAACCATATCGGCAAGAAGGCGATGCTGTGCCTGCGCGAGCCCTCGCTCGGCCCGTCGTTTGGCATGAAGGGCGGTGCCGCCGGCGGCGGCTATGCCCAGGTCGTACCGATGGAAGACATCAATCTTCACTTCACCGGCGACTTCCACGCGATCACCTCGGCGAACAATCTGCTCGCCGCCATGATCGATAACCACATCTATTGGGGCAATGCGCTCGGCATCGACCAGCGCCGCGTCACCTGGCGCCGGGTGATGGACATGAACGACCGGGCACTGC
The DNA here is from genome assembly GCA_019237215.1 of Hyphomicrobiales bacterium. Taxonomy (GTDB): domain Bacteria; phylum Pseudomonadota; class Alphaproteobacteria; order Rhizobiales; family Xanthobacteraceae; genus VAZQ01. Next base: position 2,689 of record JAFAHL010000596.1, read on the forward strand.
GCTCGATCGTGTCCTCGCTCGGCGGCGTCGCCAACGGCTTTCCACGCGAGGACGGCTTCGACATCACGGTCGCCTCCGAGGTGATGGCGATCTTCTGCCTCGCCCGGGATCTCGACGATCTCAAGAAGCGGCTGTCGAATATCATCGTGGCCTATACGCGCGACCGCAAGCCGGTGCGCGCCGGCGACCTCAACGCGCACGGCGCCATGACCGCACTGCTCAAGGAGGCGCTGGCGCCCAACCTGGTGCAGACGCTCGAGGGCACGCCCGCCTTCGTGCACGGCGGGCCGTTCGCCAACATCGCCCACGGCTGCAACTCCGTGCTCGCCACCACCACCGCGCTCAAGCTCTGCGATTACGTCGTGACCGAAGCCGGCTTCGGCGCCGACCTCGGCGGCGAGAAGTTTCTCGACATCAAGTGCCGCAAGACCGGGCTCGCGCCCGACTGCGCGGTGCTGGTCGCGACCATCCGTGCGCTCAAGATGCACGGCGGCGTCAAGAAAGAGGACCTCAAGAGCGAGAACTTGAAGGCGCTGGGCGCCGGCATGGCCAACCTCGCCCGCCACGTCGAGAACGTGCAGAAATTCGGCATCGTGCCGGTCGTCTCGATCAACCGCTTCAGCGCCGACACCGACGCCGAGATCGCGCTGGTGAAGGAGCATGCCAAGAAATTGGGCGTCGAAGCCTTGATGGCCGACCATTGGGCCGAGGGCGGCAAAGGCGCGGCCGACGTGGCGCGCGCGGTGGTCAAGGCGGCCGAGAGCGGCAAGAGCAAGCTCAAGCTGCTTTATCCCGACGACATGCCGCTGATCGAGAAGATCCGCACCATCGCCACACAAATTTACCGCGCCAAGGACATCGACGTGCACAAGCCGGTGCGCGACCAGCTCGAGTCGTTCGAGAAGATGGGCTACGGCAAATTGCCGGTCTGCATGG
>JAFAHL010000125.1 GCA_019237215.1 Hyphomicrobiales bacterium
AAATCGCTGAACGTGAACGGCAAGGCGGTCCGGATCACCATCGACGATCCCGACATGCCGCTGCTTTATGCGCTGCGCGACAACCTCGCGCTGCACGGCCCGCGCTTCGGCTGCGGGCTGGCGCAATGCGGCGCCTGCACGGTCCACGTCGACGGCCAGGCGGTACGCTCATGCGTCACGCCGCTATCGTCGCTCACCGCCCAGCAGAAGGTGGTGACGCTCGAGGGCCTCGGCACGCCGCAACGGCTGCACCCGGTGCAGCGCGCCTTCATCGAGGAGCAAGCGGTGCAATGCGGCTACTGCATCAACGGCATGATCATGGAGTCCGCCGCGTTCCTCGCCAAGACCAAGAAACCCACCGAGGCGCAAGTGAAGGACGCGCTCGCCAACAACCTGTGCCGCTGTGGGACCCATGCCCGCATCGTCAAGGCGGTCATGCGCGCGGCCGGTGCGTGAGGGGAGGCGGCCATGACGATTCACGCTTCTCGACGCGACGTGCTCAAGGGCGGCGGCGCGCTCGTCGTCAGCTTCTCGCTCGCCGGCGCTCCCGGCGAGACGCTCGCCCAGGGCGCCAAACCGCTCACGCTCACCGAGGTCGACTCCTTCCTGGCGATCGATGCCGGCGGCGTGGTGACGCTCTATAGCGGCAAGGTCGATCTCGGAACCGGCGTCGCGACCGCGCTGCCGCAGATGGTGGCCGACGAGCTCGACGTACCGCTCGACCGGGTCAAGCTCGTGCAGGGCGACACCGCGCTCACGCCCGACCAGGGCACCACCTGGGGCAGCCTCTCGATCCAGATCGGCGGCATGCAGCTGCGCAACGCGGCGGCGACGGCCAAGGCGGCGCTACTCGATGAGGCGGCCAAGCGCCTGGGCGCCAAGCAGGACGAGCTCAAGGTCGTCGACGGCGTGGTCAGCGCCGGCAACAAACGGGTGAGCTACGGCGAGCTGGTCGGAGGGAAGTCGTTCGCGCTCAAGCTCGATCACACCAAGCCCGCCGCCGGCAAGGACCCCAAAGACTACAAGTTCGTGGGCAAGCCGGTGCCGCGCGTCGACATCCCGGACAAAGTGACGGGCCGTTTCACCTACATGCAGGACTTCCGCGTGCCCGGCATGCTGCATGGGCGCGTCGTGCGCCCGCCCGCGATCGGCGCCACGCTCGAGAGCGTCGATGAGGGTTCGATCAAGGACGTTGTCGGGGTGGTCAAGGTCGTGCGGGAGGGCAATTTCCTCGGCGTCGTTGCCGAGAGCGAGTGGGGCGCGATCAAGGCGGCGGAGAAGCTTAAGGCGTCGTGGTCGAAATCGCAGACGCTGCCGGACGCCGCCAAGCTGTGGGATGAAGTGCGCGCGAGCAAGGTCGCCAAGGACGAGGTGACGAGCAACGTCGGCAATACCGCTGATGCCATGGGCCAAGCGGGCGCCAAGACGCTGAAGGCCACCTACGACTTTGCCATCCACACTCACGGTTCGATTGGGCCGTCCTGCGCGGTGGCCGAGTTCAAGGACGGCAAGCTGACCTCCTGGTCGGCCTCGCAAGCGACCCACAATCTGCGCAAGCAGCTCGCGACCATGTTCGGCATGGGCGCCGACAACGTGCGCTGCATCTATATCGAAGGCTCCGGCTGCTACGGCCGCAACGGGCATGAGGACGCAGCGGCGGACGCGGCGCTGCTGGCGAAAGCGGTCGGGCGGCCTGTTCGGGTGCAATGGTCGCGCGCCGACGAGCACGGCTGGGACCCCAAAGGCCCGCCGACGCTCGTCGATCTGCGTGCCGCCGTCGACGGCGCCGGCGCGGTGACCGCCTGGGAATCGGAGTTCTTCATTCCGCAGCAGACCGCCGGCAGCTTCAACGTGCCGCTGGTCGCCGCTACGCTTACGGGCCTGCCGGCTGGCGATGACATCGCGCCGGGCAACATTTTCCAGAACTCGGCGATCCCGTACAAACTCGCCAACGTCAAGACGGTCTGCCGGCGACTCGCAACCACGCCGTTCCGTCCCTCCTGGATTCGCACGCCGGGGCGGATGCAGAACACCTATGCCAACGAGTGCTTTATCGACGAGCTTGCCGCGGCCGCGAACGTTGACCCTGTCGAGTTCCGGCTGAAGTATCTCGATCCGAGCGACAAGCGCGGCATCGAAGTGCTCAACCGCGCGGCCGCCTTGGCGAAATGGGAGAAGCGGCCCTCGCCCAAGCGCGACCAGCGCGGCGACGTCGTCACCGGCCGCGGGATCGCCTATTGCAAATACGAGCTGGCGCGCACCTATATCGCGGCAGTGGCCGAGGTCGAGGTGAAGCGGTCGAGCGGCGACATCCGGGTGACGAAATTCTACCTCGCGCACGATTGCGGTCAGATCATCAATCCGGATGGGCTCAGGAACCAGCTCGACGGCAACGTCATCCAGACCATCAGCCGCACGCTGATAGAGGAGCTCAAATACGACCGATCCGCGGTGACGAGCCTCGACTGGGCGAGCTACCCCATCCTGCGGTTCCCCCAAATTCCGGAGCTGGTCTACGACCTGATCGACCGCCCGAACGAGCGCCCGTGGGGCGCCGGCGAGCCCTCCGCATCGGTCGTGCCGCCGGCGATCTCGAACGCGGTGTTCGACGCGATCGGCGTGCGGCTGCGCTCCGTGCCCTTCACGCCGGACAAGGTGACGGCGGCGATGAAGGGGGCGGCGTGATCGACCGTTCTGTCATCGCCTGAGCCAAATCCTGTGCAGCCGAAGTCGGTTTTGCCCGACTTCGGCCGCTTCAAACGCCATGGAAAACCTCGAGGTCCTCAGACGCGAGATCAAGGCGCTGGCGTTCGACCAGTACGGCACCATCGTCGATATGCAGACGGGGCTGACCGAGGCCGTCACGCCGTTCCTCAAGCGCAAGGGCTGGGATGGCAAGCCGAATAGCTTCGTCACCTGGTGGCGCCGCACGCACTTCGAGAATTCGATGATCGACGCGCTCTGCGATCGCGGGCATACGCCCTATCGGGAGATCGGGCAGCGCGCGGTCGCTTACGTCATGGATCGCTGCGGCATCAACCACACGGCCGACGAGGTGCGATGGCTCGTGAGCGAGATCGAGAAGCTCAAGCCGTTCCCCGACGTCGTGGCGGCGCTCGCAAAGCTTCGGGTGAAGGGATACGCGCTGGCGATTCTGTCGAACGGCGATCGCGACATGCTCGCCGCCGCCGGGCCGCACATCGGCTTTGCGTTCGATCATGTCATCTCGGTCGAGGAGGCCGGCTATTTCAAGCCGCACTGGAAAACCTACGCCAAGGCCGCCCAGATCATCGGGCAGGACCCCTCCAGCATTCTGTTCGTCGCCAATCACGCCTTCGACTGCATCGGGGCAAAATCTTACGGCATGCGCACCGCGTTCATCGATCGGCGCAAGCGGCCGTTCGGCCAAACCCCGCATCACCCCGATCTGGTGGTGGCCGATTTCGCCGAACTCGCCGCCGTCATGGCTTGAGTTTGGCTCGCCGCTTGCTTTTGCGCGTGTCCATCGCCATGGTGCGGCCATGACCATCGCCGCGAGCGAGCGTGATCTCGCCGTCGTCCGTCACGACTGGACGCGCGGTGAGGTGCGCGCGCTGTTCGAGCTTCCCTTTCCCGAATTGATCTTTCGCGCGCAGCGCATTCATCGCCGGCATTTCGATCCGACCGAGGTGCAGATTTCGACCCTGATCTCGATCAAAACCGGCGGCTGCCCGGAAGACTGCGCCTATTGCCCCCAGAGCTCCCACTACCAGACCTCGGTCAAGGCGGAGAAGCTGATGCGCGTCGACGCCGTCGTCGCCGCGGCGCGCGCGGCGAAAAACGCGGGCGCCAGCCGCTTCTGCATGGGGGCGGCCTGGCGCGAGCCGAAGGACCGCGACCTCGAGCACGTGTGCGAGATGGTCGCGGGCGTCAAAGCGCTCGGGCTCGAGACCTGCGCCACGCTCGGCATGCTCACGCAGCACCAGGCGCGGCGTCTCAAGTCCGCCGGCCTCGACTACTACAACCACAACCTCGACACCTCGCCGGAATATTACGGCGCGATCATCACCACGCGCGCCTACCAGGACCGCCTCGACACGCTCGCCCACGTGCGCGATGCCGGCATCCACGTCTGCTGCGGCGGCATCGTCGGCATGGGCGAGGGCGCCGAGGATCGCGTCGGCATGATTGTGACGCTTGCGAACCTGCCCGCGCATCCCGAAAGCGTGCCGATCAACATGCTGGTCAAGGTCGAGGGCACGCCGCTGGCGGGCGCCGACGCGTTGGATCCGATCGATTTTGTGCGCACCATCGCGGTCGCCCGCATCACCATGCCGAGATCGGTGGTGCGCCTATCGGCCGGGCGGGAGGACATGCGCGAGGAGACGCAGGCGCTGTGCTTCCTCGCCGGCGCCAACTCGATCTTCTACGGGCCGAAGCTCCTCACCACGCCCAATCC
>JAFAHL010000240.1 GCA_019237215.1 Hyphomicrobiales bacterium
TCCTCGACAAGGTCGCGGCGGCGACGCCGGGGCTCAAATTCCGCTTCACCGAGGCGCCGGCGGGCGCCGGCCATTATCGCGACACCGGCAAGTCGATGCCGCCATCCACCATCAAGCTGTGCGAGGAGGCCGACGCCATCCTGCTCGGCGCCTGCGGGCTGCCGCACATCCGCTATCCCGACAATACCGAGATCATGCCGCAGGTCGAGCTGCGCTTCATCTTCGACCTCTACGCCGGGGTGCGGCCGTGCCGGCTGATCCCGAACGTGCCGAGCCCGATCGTGGGAGCGGCCGAGCGCGGCATCGATCTCATCGTGATCCGCGAATCGACCGAGGGCCTGTTCGCCTCCATGGGCAAGGGCGTGGTGACCGAGACCGAAGCGCGCGAGACCCTGGTGATCACCCGCAAGACCTCGCAGCGGCTGTTCGATTTCTCGTTTCGGCTGGCACGCCGCCGCAAGGCGCGCGGGCGCCGCGGCCTCCTCACCTGCGTCGACAAGGCGAACGCCTTCAAAGCCTACGCCTTCTTCCGCGCCATGTTCGACGAATGCGCCGCGCGCCATCCCGACGTCGCTACCGATCGCCTCTACGTCGACGCCTGTTCGGCCATGCTGGTGCGGCGGCCGTGGGACTTCGACGTGATGGTGATGGAGAACATGTTCGGCGACATCATCTCCGATCTGACCGCTGGCCTCATCGGCGGCATGGGCATGGCGCCCTCGGCCGACATCGGTGACGCGCACGCGGTGTTCCAGCCCTGCCACGGCACCGCGCCCGACATCATGGGCAAGGGCCTGGCCAATCCGACCGCCATGATTCTCTCCGCGGCGCTGATGCTCGACTGGCTCGCCGACCGTCACGGCCATGGCGGGGCCGCGCAGGCCGCGCGCGCGATCGAGCGCGCCGTCGATTGCGCCTTTGCCGCGGGCCTCAAGCCTTGCGAATTCGGCGGCCGCGATGGCACCGCCGCGATCGCGAGCGCCGTGCTGCGCGCGCTCGATGCTCAGGTCCCGGCTTGAGATCGGCTGCCCGCGCGCTTGTGGGACATTTCCCACGAACCCACATATCTCACCTGATCGATCCCACAAACCGTGGCATTGACCAGAGAAAATCGGCATCTTGTGGCGTTGGGATAAATCCCATTTAGCCTCCCACCTGTGAAGTGGGACGTTTTGTGGTTGACGGGTTTCCGCGCGCTTGGTTCGCTGTGGGCCGGTTCCTGCGCACCCCACAAGCCGACCCCAAGCGCGGCGCGCGCAGGTTGGAGCGAAACGTCGGGCCATGAACGCGCAGGACCTGCTGCAGGAGATCGCCGACTATTGCCGCCACAGCGGCCTTGCGGAATCGACCTTCGGCCGCCGCGCGGTCAACGACGGCAAGCTCACCGCGCGGCTGCGCAACGGCGGCCGCATCACCACCGAGACGCTCGATCGCATCCGCGGCTTCATGCAGACCAACCGGAGCGCGGTCGCGCGTCCCGCCGTCATCGAGCGTGTGCGCGAGCCGCGCCCCGCCGTCGCCCCGCCTGCACCGGCGCCTGTCGGCGAGCGCGATCCGCAGCGCAATTTCCGCTTCTTCGACAACCGCCAGAAGTACCTGCTGTTCGTCAATACCTGCAGCGAAAAATGGGTGGTCGCCAGCCGCGTCGCGCTCGAGCTCGCCAATGTGCATCCGCGCCCGCCGGCGCTGCGCGTGTTCGACGCCGGCGTCGGCGACGGCACCGTGCTGCTGCGGGTGATGCGCGCCATGCACGACCGCTTTCCGCACACGCCCTTCTACGTGGTGGGAAAGGAGATCAGCCTCGAGGATGTGCGCCTGGCGTTGCAGAAGATGTCGGACCGGTTCTTCGAGCATCCGGCGACGGTGTTGGTGCTGACCAACTTCGCCTATGCCGACGCGCCCTGGCTCGCGGTCAAATCGCTGTCGGCGGCCTCGAGCATGGTCTGGCACGAAATGCCGCTCGCCGGCGATTCGGCCTATCGCTTCGAGCAGCAGATCACCGATCTGGTGCCGTTCCTGTCGCAGAACTGGAAGGCCGGGGTGAGCCCCAAGACCGGCAACCCGATCTACGAGCGCCCCGTGGTGCTGGTGCTCTATCGCGAGGACCACAAATTCCTGCTCGATCCGATCATCCCGCGGCCCGGCGGCACGGTCGCCAACTACGATCTCGTCATCGCCTCGCAGCCTTATCGCGCGCGCGCGCCGCTCGAGTTCAAGGCCAAGCGCGTGATCGCGCCGCTCGCCAAGGCGCTCGGCCCGGGCGGCCGGCTGATCGCCATCCATTCCCACGGCAACGATCCGGGCATGGATATCATCGAGCGCATTTGGCCGGGCGACAATCCATTCATCCACGACCGCCATCAGATCATGAAGGCGGTGAAGCACGAGCTCGGCCCGGCCGGACGCGACCTCAACTTCAACGCCTATGCCGACAACCGCTCGCTGTTCCGCTACGACATGCACACGTTGCCGAGCGAGATTTCCGACCAGTCGATCGGCACCTCGACGCTGTTTGCGGCGTGGAACGCGGCGATCTACGTGGCGCAGGTCGAGGACGACCGGCTCGGCGAAGTCGTCGCCGACGGACGCTATCTCGAGTCGACGCGCGAAGTTTTGCGCGAGCACGGCGGGCTCTGGTTCTACGACGAATCCTACGTGATCTCGCGCCGCCGCGAGTGAAACAGATCGAGCTTTCTCCTCTTCCCCTCCCCCTTGTGGGGAGGGGTTAGGGGTGGGGGTCAAGAGGTTAGAGCACCGTAGCTGCCAACCAATTCGGACAGCAGGCAGGTCGAACGGATGACCCACCCACTTTGCCACACGCGCTACCCCCATCCCCATCCCCTCCCCATTAGGGGGAGGGGAGCAGATCGCGCGCGTGGCGACTAGAGGTGCACATGACGGTGGTCTCCACAGCGACGCCGATAGAGGATCGCGCCGATCCGATCGAAGCGATCGCCGATTTCATGGCCGGCTTCTCGCTCGAAGCGACGCGGCCGTCCGCCGACGACGTCGCCGCCCTCCCCGGCATCGTTCCCGCCGGGGCCAGCGTCTATGTCACCGCGGTGCCGCGGAGGCCGGCGCGCGAGGCGATCGCAACCGCGGCGCGGCTGCGCAAGGCCGGCTTCGAGCCGGTGCCGCACCTTGCCGTGCGCGGCTTTGCCAGTGCGCGCGAGCTCGATGATTTTCTCGCCCGCGCCAGCGGCGAGGCAGGCGTGACGCGCGTGCTGGTGATCGCCGGCGATCACGATGAGCCGGCCGGGGATTTCCGCAGCGCGATCGAGGTGATCGACGGCGGCGCGCTGCAGCGTCACGGCATCACCGGGATCGCCATCGCCGGCTATCCCGATGGCCATCCGCGCATATCGCAGCAGGACCTCGACCGCGCGCTCGCCGACAAGATCCAATCCGCGGAGACCACCGGCCTGGCGGTCCACATCGTCACCCAGTTCGGCTTCGATGCCCAAGCGATCCTGCAATGGATCGCGCGGCTGCGCGAGTTCGGCGTCGAGCATCCGGTACGGATCGGCCTTGCCGGCCCGACCAATCTCGCGACGCTGCTGCGCTACGCCCAGCGCTGCGGCGTGCGCGCCTCGGCCCAGGGGCTCGCTCGCCAGGCCGGCCTGCTGCGGCAGCTGTTCGCCATGTCGGCGCCCGATGCCCTGGTGCGCGCGCTGGCGCAGGCGCGCGCCGACAAGCATCTCGGCGAGATCGCGCCGCATTTCTTTTCCTTCGGCGGCGTGCTGCGCACCGCGCGCTGGGCCGCCGCGGTGGCGCAGCGCCGGATCGCGCTCGAGGCCGGCGAGGGGTTCCGGGTCGAGCCACCGCGCGCAGACGGCTGAGACGCCGGCCGGTCAATACCGATGGAGCCGCCCAGTCATCAACATCGTGCGAGCGCTTCAATACGCCGCCGCGAGCAGCGTGCGCACGTCCCCGGCCGTCACTTTGCGCGGCGCGGTGATCGCCATCGCCGCGACTTCCTGCGCGACGAAATCGGTCTTGGCGCGATCGAATCCGACCTCGCGCAGCCGCTGCGGGATCGGAAAGCCGCGCAGCAGGGCGGCCAGGCGATCCGCGCCATCGCCGCCGAGCGCGGCCGCGAGCCGCGCCTGTGCCTGCGGCGCCGCCGCGAGGTTGAAACGCGTGACGTGCGGCAGGATGATCGCGTGGGTCTCGGCGTGCGGCAGGCCGAGGCCGCCGAGCACGTGCGCGAGCTTGTGCTGCAGGCCGGTGCCTGAGGCGAGCACGACGCCGGCAAGCCAGGCGGCGACGAGACATTCCGCGCGCGCCTCGCGGTCGCCGCCGCTCGCGACCACGCGCGGCAGATGCACGGCGAAGCGGCGCGCCGCGTCGCCCGCGAGCGCCATGAGGAACGGCGTGCGCTCGCCGACCCATAGCGCCTCGACGCAATGGGCGATGCCGTTCATGCCGCTCGCCGCGCTCACCGCCGCCGGCAGCGCGAGCGTGAGCTCGGGGTCGTAGACGATCGTGCGCGGCAGCACGCGAACATCCTTGCCGGTGAATTTGCGCTCGCCCTCGCTCATGCCCCAGATCGCGGTCGCTTCCGAACCGGAATAGGTGGTGGGCACCGCGAGGATCGGCAGGCCGAGGTCGCGCGCGATGATCTTGGCGAGCCCGATGGCGGCGCCGCCGCCGGCGGCGACGAGGCCATCGGCGCCGCGCGCGGCCGCGATCCCCTCCTCCGCCACCGACTTCGGGACGTGGAGTGAGGCCTGCGCATGCAGCCCCGCCGCGCGGCTGCTCAGAATTTCGACCAGCCGGCCGCCGAGGCGGGCGCCGCCGCCGGGCGTGGCGATCACCAGCGCGCGGTTGAGGCCCAGCCGCGCGGCTTCGTCCGCGATGCGCGCGACCGCGCCCGGCGCGAACACCACGCGCTGCGCAGGCAGGTCATGAACGAACGAGATCATGCCGCTCATGTTCGCCGCGATTATTTAGGACCACGCATACGCGCGAGAGGAGAGCTTGCGCGCGCCGCACAGGCTTACCGCCGGCTATAGCGATTGCGAAAATTTCCGCGAACGCTAATGCGACGGAGTATCCTCGCGCCAGATTCCGAGCGCTTCCTGCGCCGGTCGATCGGAGATCGAGAACAGCACCGATTCCTTGCCGACCCGATGGGAGTAATGCTTCCACGGCGGCACCACGAACACGTCGTTCGGGCCCCATTCCAGCACCTTGCCGTCGACCGTGGTCGCGCCCTCCCCTTCGGCGCAGACAAAGATGGTGCCGTCGGTGGCGCGGTATTTCTCGCCCTTGAAGCCTTTGGGGAAGAGCGCGAGGTTTGCGCCCATGGTCGGCAGCACCGGACCGCCGTTGATCGGGTTGGCATAGCGCACCCGCGCGCCATGGCGCTTGTCGACATCGCCCGCCTTCATCATGCGCTCGATGATCGGCCGCGTGCGCGCGTAGGTGTAGTTGATGACGGGGCTGCGATTGAGCGCCGCCGGCGCGCCGTCCGGCAGCACGCCCGACGCGTAAAAGCTCAGCGAATCCCCGTCCGCCCGGCTGGTCGGCTGAGTGGCGGTGGCGAACTGCTCGGCAAACGAGGTCTCGAAGAAATTGACCTGCGGGAAATCGAGCACGTCGAGCCAAAGCATGGGCTTGTGGGAGGTGTTGCCGTGGTCGTGTGGCGCCCAGTTGGCGGTGATGACGAAGTCGCCGGGCGACATGTAGGCTTTCTCGCCCTCGACCGCGGTATAGGCACCCTCGCCGTCGAGCACGAAGCGGATGGCCGAGGAGACGTGGCGGTGGGCGGGAGCGACCTCGCCAGGGAGGATCATCTGCACGCCGGCGAACAGCGTGTTGGTGGCCTTGGACTCGCCGCGCATACCGGGATTTTCCAGAATCAGCACGCGACGCTCGGCCTCCTCGGCGGTGATCAGCGCGCCCGATTCCATCACCAGGCGCTTGATGTCGTCGTAGTGCCAGATCACCGGCGCACAGCGCGTGAGCGGCTCCTTGGTGACGACGTTCTTCATCACCTTCCACAGCGGCGTCATGTCGTGCTTGGCGATGCGCTCGTAATACGCCTGCCGCATGGCCTCGATGTTGTGCTTGGGGCCCGGGGCCTTGCTCTCGGCTCGCTTGCTTGCGCTCGCGCTCGCCATGGCGCTTCTCCCTTCGGTCGATGAGGCGGTCCAAATTAGAATAATCCAAAACTGAGAATTAGTATATAATGAAACTATCTCCCCTTTGAAGGCCGCAATATCAGGTATTCACGTTGCCGCCGTCGACCGCGAGCGTCTGCCCGGTGACGAAATCGCTTTCCGCCGCCGCCAGGAAAACGAGCGCCCCCAGCAGGTCCTGGGGATGCTCGTCGCGCCGCAGCGAGCGCGACTGCACGGCGCGCTCGCGCGCGGTTTCGACGTGACCGGGATTCTCGCGCATCACCTGTCGCTCAAGGTGAAGCCCGGCGCCAGCGTGTTGACGCGAATGCCGTGCTCGCCGAGCTCGCGCGCAAGCGCGCGCGTGAACGCCATGATGCCGCCCTTGCTGGTGACGTAGTGCAGCATCCACGGAATGCCGCGAAAGGCGGTGCCCGAACCGATATTGATGATCTTGCCGTAACCCTGCGCGATCATGTGCGGAGCGACGTGCTTGACCATCAAAAACGGCCCGCGCAGATTGACCGCCATCACCTTGTCCCACAGCTCGCCGTCGATCTCGGTGCACTTGGTCTCCTGCAGCGGCGCGAACAGCGCGGCGTTGTTGAC
>JAFAHL010000392.1 GCA_019237215.1 Hyphomicrobiales bacterium
TCGACCAGCGCGCTCACCACTTGCCGGTGTTGGGCATGGAAGCCCACGGCTCCTTGGGCGGCAGCGGGGCGCCTTTCTGCAACAGCTCGATCGAGTGCTTGTCGGGCGAGCGCACGAACGCCATCACCCCATCGCGCGGCGGCCGGTTGATGGTGACGCCGGCCTTCATCAATTTTTCGCATAGCCCATAAATGTCGTCGACTTCGTAGGCGAGGTGACCGAAGTAACGCGCCTCGCCGCAGTCTTCGCTGTCCCAATTGTAGGTGAGCTCGACCAATGGGGCGTCGCGGCCGGCGCGCTTGCTCTCTTCCACAAGCTCTTCGTCCTCCGGCGCGGCCAGAAAAACGAGCGTGTAGCGGTTCTTCTCGTCGACCCGGCGGCGCGCCTCCTTGAGCCCGAGCTTGTTGCAGTAAAAGTCGAGCGCTTGATCGAGGTTGCGCACGCGCAGCATGGTGTGCAGATATCTCATAATGTGACCTCTCGGCATCGCCTGGGAACCAAACGGATGAAGCATACATGATCGCGCCGGACCTGGAGACCGCTATCGACGAACTGCAGGAGCTGGTGGAGGGCGCGCGCGTCATCGCCCCGTTCACCGGCGCCGGCATTTCCACCGAGTGCGGCATTCCCGATTTCCGCTCCCCCGGCGGGCTCTGGACGAAGAATAGGCCGATCCCGTTCGACGAGTTCCTCGCGAGCCAGGCGATGCGCGACGAAGCTTGGCGGCGGCGCTTTGCCATGGACGCACAGTTTTCCGCCGCCCAGCCCGGTCGCGGGCACCTTGCGCTCGCCAGTTTCTACCGCGCCGGCAAGGCGCCGGCCGTGATCACGCAAAACATCGACAACTTGCATCAAAGCTCCGGAATATCAGCAGAACACGTGATCGAACTGCACGGCAACAATAGCTATGCCTCATGTCTGACTTGCGGCAAGCGCTACGAATTGTCTTGGGTGCGTCGGCAGTTCACCGATGCGCTCGAACGCGCGCCCGATTGCACCGATTGCGGCGGGCACATCAAGACCGCGACGATTTCCTTCGGTCAGCCGATGCCGGAGCACGAAATGCGCCGCGCCGAACAATTGACGCTTGACTGTGATCTTTTTCTGGCGGTCGGCTCTTCACTGGTGGTGTGGCCAGCCGCCGGGTTCCCCTTGCTCGCCAAACGAAACGGCGCTCGTTTGGTGATTATCAATCGCGAAGCGACCGAATTCGATGAGATTGCCGACGTTGTCATACACCAAGACATCGGAACGGTGCTTTCTCCCTTCATCGTCCACTGATTCGGCGTGGCGGTCGAGATTTGCACAGGCATCCACCTCTTTTGGCGCGTAAATGCATTTTGGCCTTTCCCGTTTGCCGCCGAATGATATCTTCATGACGGCGAAGATTCGAAGCGCAGACAAGAAGCGCCTGGACTGAGCGGCGGCGTTGGGGCGTCATGACGTCGGACGGAATTGGACCGAAAGGGCCGAGCGGCGCTTTGACGAGCGGCCGCGGCATCGGTGCCGAGATCGGCGACGAAGCCGCGAGCGTCATCGAACTCACCGGCGTCATCAAGTGGTTCGATGTCTCCAAGGGCTACGGTTTCATCGTTCCCGACAACGGGATGCCGGACATTCTCCTGCACGTGACCTGCCTGCGGCGCGACGGCTTCCAGGTCGCCTACGAAGGCGCGCGCGTCGTGGTCGAGGTGTTGCAGCGTCCGCGCGGCTTGCAAGCATTCCGCGTCGTCTCCATGGATGAATCGACGGCGGTGCATCCGGCGCAGATGCCTCCGCCGCGCACCCACGTGACCGTGACCCCGACCAGCGGACTGGAGCGCGCGCAGGTCAAATGGTTCAATCGGCTGCGCGGGTTCGGCTTCCTGACCCGCGGCGAGGGTACGCCCGACATTTTCGTGCATATGGAGACGTTGCGCCGGTTCGGCCTCGCCGAATTGCGGCCGGGCCAGTATGTGCTGGTGCGCTTTGGACCCGGGCCGAAGGGATTGATGGCGGCCGAGGTGCGCCCCGAAGGCGCCCCGCTCGGTCCAGCCTCGCACTGACGTCCGCGATGACCCGCTGCCATGCGGGCGCCGCCTGCAGCCGACCCGCCAAAGCGCCTTCCCGGCGGCGGCATGCCCGATCTGCAAGATCTCGAGTCTCTCTGCTATCATCGGCGCGCGTCAATCGAGGCTTTGTCATGCGCCGTTGCCTGCTTGTTCTCCTCGCCGCGCTGTCGGTCCTGATCCTGCCGTGTGCGGGCGTTGCCGAGCGCCTCGCGGCCGCCGAACTGCAGCCGCTCGAGATCGCGAGCAAGAACGGCGTGCACGTCTTCGCGGTCGAGATGGCCTCGACGCCGGAGGAGCAGGCCAAAGGGCTCATGTTTCGCCGCCAGCTGCCGGAAGGGCAGGGCATGCTGTTCGATTTCCACAAGGAACAGCCGACCAGCTTCTGGATGAAGAACACTTACATCCCGCTCGACATGATCTTCATCCGCGGCGACGGGCGCATCCTGCGCATCGCCGAGAACACGGTGCCGCTCTCCGAAACGCTCGTCCCTTCCGGCGGGCCCGTACGCGCGGTGCTCGAAGTGATCGGCGGCACCGCCAAGAAGCTCGGCATCGCACCGGGCGATCGGGTGGGGCATGCGATCTTCGGTGGCGACCGGTAGCGCCGCGGCGCGGCTTGCTGGCGCAAACCGAACCGTGTATCGAGGCCCGACGCGACGGCGCCGGGGCATAGCGCAGCCTGGTAGCGCGGGAGTTTTGGGTACTCCAGGTCGCAGGTTCAAATCCTGCTGCCCCGACCATGTATTCGAGGCGCGAGCAAGCGACAGGCCATGATCGCACGCATCTACAAGCCCGCGAGGACCGCGATGCAGTCCGGCACGGCCAAGACCAAGGAATGGGTGCTCGAGTACGAGCCGGAACAGCCGCGCCAAATCGAGCCGCTGATGGGTTGGACAAGCTCGGGCGACATGCGTCAGCAGGTGCAGCTGCGCTTCGAGAGTCCCGAGGAAGCGATCGCCTATTGCGAGCGCCACGGCATTGCCTACCAACTCTTCAAATCCAAGCCGGTGGAGCGGCGCGGCATCTCCTACGCCGACAATTTCGCCGTCAACCGGCGCGATCCCTGGACGCACTAGTTCCAGGGGACGGTAATCAGTAATCAGTGATCAGTAATCAGATGCGCAATCCGGCTCATTGACTGGACATTCACCCGCCGTCGTCCCCGCGCATAGCGCGGGGACGACAGCATGACTGCCTTTTTCTGATTACTGATTACCGATTACCGATTACTGATTGCTGACCTCTGGACGACGTGGCTTGCCGCCCACAGCGCGATGCTCGCCAGCGCCGCGATCAGCGCGATCATCACAAAGAAGCTCGCCTTCGCCATGCTGCTCCAGAAGCCGCCGAGGAATCCTGCGAGAATGTCGGCGGGCAACGTCGTGGCAAACCAAACGCCCATCAGGATGGAGGTCGTGCCGGCGGGAGCCAGTCTCGAGATCAATGCGAGTCCCACCGGCGCAAGATGAAGCTCGCCGATGGTCGCCAGGGTGAAGTAGCCCACAAGCCAGAGCGTGCTCGCCTTGCCGGCCGCGCTCGAAGCCGCAGCTGCCATCACGAGATTGGCGAGCGCGACGCACAGGCAGCCGAAGGCCATCTTGCTGATCGGGAACGGTTCGGTGCCGAGCCGGGCCTGTCGTGCCCACAGCCGCACGATCAGCGGTGTGAACACGAAGATCATGAGCGGATTGAGCGCGAGGAACCAGGGCGATGGAAACTCGCCGCGCCAAAACCCGAGGTCGACCGACCGGTCGGTGAAATCTTCGGCCCAGAGCAGGATGGTGTTGCCTTGCTGATCGTAGGCGGCCCAGAACAGCGTCACCAGCGCGCAGGTGCCGATGAGCGCGCGCACGGCGCGGCGCTCCCCGGCCGCGAGCGGTCTGTGCTCGCGCGCGGCGGCGCTCCCACGCGATCGTGCGTCCGGCGGCAGTGTCCCCCGGCCGCAGAGATAGATGGCGAGACTCACGAGCATCCCCACGCCGGCAGCGGCAAAGCCGTAGTGCCAGCCGTATTGGACGGCGAGCGTGCCGCACACCAGCGGGGCCAGAAACGCCCCGATATTGATGCCGAGATAGAAGATCGAGTAAGCGCGGTCGCGCCGATCGTCGCCGGGGCCATAGAGCGCGCCCACCTGGGTCGAGATGTTGGGCTTGAACGCGCCGATGCCGACAATCAGCATCAACAGCGCGAGGAGAAACAGCGCTTCGAACGCCATCATGAAATGGCCGATCGCCATGAATACGCCGCCGATCACCACGGTGCGGTGCTGCCCCAACAAACGGTCGGCGACGAGGCCGCCCAGAATCGGCGTGAAATAAGCAAGCCCGGTGTAGAAGCCGAAAAGCTGCGAGGCGAGCGGCTGCGCCTCGAGCCGTCCGAACAGGAATTCGAGCGCTACTTTGACTGCGTCGAGGCCGAGCACCGTCTCGACCCGTCCGGGGTCGAGCAGATATTTCGTCATGTAAAGGACGACCAGCGCAGCATTGCCAAAATAGGAAAAGCGCTCCCAAGCCTCGGTCGCAAACAGAACCGCTAGCCCGCGTGGATGGCCGAGAGTATCGCGGCCGCCGGAAGGTGTTGTCGCCGTCGCGCTCTCGGCCTGCGCGATCATGCGGCGCCGCCCGGCAAGCGTGCGTAGATGTCGCCGGAATTGGCGCTTTGCGGCAGGCTGCGAAGCCAGCCCGTGATCTCCTCGGCGCTCACCCAGTCACGATGGACGAGGATATGGCTCTCACCGAGCGCCGCGTTGTAACGCGTATAGCCGAGCTCGGCGCAACGCTCGACGCAAGCCTCCGCCACGCCGCGTTGGATGGTGGTGAATTCGAACGATAGGGCCGGTGACGGGCGCGTGAGTCCAGCCAGCGCCTCGGATTCGGAACCCTCCACGTCGATCTTGATGAAGGCTGCAGCTCCATGGCGTGCGGCGAGCATGTCGAGCGTGATGACCGGCACGTCGATGGTTCTGGTCCACGTCTGTCCTTCCCAGCCCGGCGCGCCCGCAGCCGCCTCGCGGAACGCGTCCGAGGCGGTCGAGACCGTTGGGTTGTCGACGTTGAGGTGGAACTTGGCCATTCCCTCGCCGCGGCCGATCGCGACCGGCTCGATCGCCACCGCGCGATCGCGGCCGTAAAGCAGCTTCAGCGTCTTGACCAGCGCAGGCTGGGGCTCGACCGCCACGACGCGCGCGCCGAGGCGGCGCAGGACGGCGATACGGTCGCCCACATGCGCGCCGATGTCGAAGGCGAGGTCGCCCGCCGCCACGAACGAGCCGTAGAGACGGTCCATGGCCGCGCGGCGTTCGCCGTTGCCGTAATAAATCCGCAACGAACGCGCGACCCCGCGGATGGTCCGCCAAGAGTCGTACCAACGGTCGTACCAAGACTCGTACCAGACCGCATGCATGGTCGCTCTATGGCGCAGACTGCGACATCTCGATCGCGGGCAGCTTGAGCGCGCGCAATTCGGGCGGCGGCAGTGTCTCCTCCGGCAATCGGTCGAGCCCGAGCGCGATCAGGGCGCGCCCGAGCGCGGGAGCGGCGGTCAGCACCGCGAGCGGGATCGAAAGCAGCGGGCCGGCCGCGATGAGCAAAGCATAAGGAATGGCTGAGGGCGCTGCGACCGCGAGCAGCAACACGGGCGCGAGCCCGATCAAGGTCTGAGGCCAAAACTGCTGGCAGGCGAGCGACCACGGCACCTCGTGATCGTGACGCGCCTGCGCGCTCCAGTCGATGGTGCGGCCGCATGCGAGATGCGCAAGAAACAGCGTGTGGCTCGCCCACATGATCGGAGCGACCAGTACGGCGAAGGCGATCGTAATCATGAAACTCGCGCTGAACCGCGCTCCCCCGCCGAACAGATGCCGCAGCTTCGCGCGCGTCAGCACGTCGATGACGGTGGCGATATTGGGCGCAAACCACATCGCCAGCACGAGCATGAGAATGGCAATTCCCGCATCCCAACGCATGAAGTCGGCCGGCGTCGGCGCCAGCGCCACCGCCGCGCTGCCGATGAGCAACAGCCCGATCCAGGCCGGAGAGCCGAGGAACATCAGGATGGCGAAGGCGAGCTGATAGCGCGACACGGGCGGCAAGCCGGGCATGCGCAAGAAGTGCCAATACTGCATGTTGCCCTGGCACCAGCGCAGGTCGCGGCGGATGAATTCCACCAGCGTCGGCGGATTCTGCTCGAAGCTCGAGCCTTCCCCCGCCAGCACGCGCACCCCGTAGCCCGCGCGCCGCATCAGTACCGCCTCGATCTGGTCGTGGCTGAGCACGTGGCCTTTGACCAGCGCGCCTTCCGCAAGCACCGGCAGCTGGCAATGCGCCACCAATGGAGCGATACGCACGATGGCATTGTGGCCCCAGTACGGCCCGCAATCGCCTTGCCACCAGGCGCTGCCGATGGTGTAGGAGCGCATGCTCAGCCGCATCCCGAACTGGAAGATGCGGGCAAAGGCGCTGGCCGAAGGCATGCCGATCACCAGGCTTTGCACGATGCCGAGCCGCGGATCGATCTGCATGATGCGCACGAGCTTGAGCACGAGGTCGACGGTCATCATGCTGTCGGCGTCGAGCATGATTGCGAAGTCGTGATCGTTGCCCCAGCGCTCGCAAAAGTCGCGGATATTGCCGGCCTTGAACCCGATATTTTCCTCGCGCCGGCGGTAGGTGAGCGCGACCTGCCCGCGCCATGCTGCCGCCAGCGCCGCAAAGCGCGCGTCCTCGACGGCGGCGATGTCAGCCTCGCTGGTGTCGCTGAGCACATAGACGTGGAAGCGCTCGCCGACGCCGCGCGCGGCGAGGCCTTCCATCATCGGCTCGAGCATACGCACGACCCGTTCGGGCGGCTCGTTGCGGATGCACAGCAGGACCGCGGTCGAGGCCGTGATCGGCTCGTCGCCGCGCACACGGCCGGCAACCGGCATAACTGCCGCCACCGGGTCGCGCGCAAAGCGCATGATCACTAGTCCGATGGTCGCGTTCCAGACGCCGATCACGTACCAGGGCAAGGTCAGGGCGAAGAGCACGACCAAAACGAGATCGACGGCGCTGAAACCGCCGGGCGAGAGCGCGATCACGGCGAGCCAGATCAGGCCGGCCATCGTCACTCCGACGCCGAGGAAGACGAGCATCGGGCGCCACGCGGGCAGGGCGACGGGCGCGGCGACCCCGACCTCGTCGCGGGGAGAACGTTCGAGCATGAAAGGGCTTTGGTGTCTTTTCGGGAGTTTGAGGATATAGCGGTGGGCGTCCAAGTCCAATGCGGCGGAGGCGTTACGCGTGCTACTCTTTAATTTGTACCGGAGGCCGGCTCGCTAGGGGCATTGTCCGGGGAAATGACCACCAAGACTATGGCGAAGATGCAGGGCAAGGCCCTCTGGTATGTCGGCCCCGGCCGTGCCGAGCTGCAGGAGGAGGCGATCGCCGCGCCCAAGCCCGGCGAGGTGCAGGTGCGCGCGCTGTTCGGCGCCATCAGTCGCGGCACCGAGCGGCTCGTCCATGCCGGACGGGTGCCGGAGAGCGAGTACGATCGCATGCGCGCACCCTTCATGGGCGGGACGTTTCCGTTCCCGGTGAAATACGGCTACGCGACCGTCGGGCGGGTCGAGGCTGGGGCTGCGGAATTGCGCCAACGCATCGTTTTCAGCCTGCATCCTCACCAGAGCCTGTTCACGCTTTCGGCGCACGCGGTGCTTGCGGTTCCGGAGGATGTGCCGCCGCCGCGCGCCGTGCTCGCCGCCAATATGGAGACCGCGCTCAACGCGGTGTGGGACGGCGCGCCTGGCCCGGCCGACCGCATCGCGGTCGTGGGCGGGGGGCTCGTCGGCCTTTTGGTTGCGTATTTGTGCGCGCGCTTGCCGGGGGCGCAGGTGACAGTGGTCGATATCGCCGCCACGCGCGCCAAACTCGCGCATGCGGTCGGCGCTCGCTTCGCCACGCCCGACCGCGCGCCGCGCGATTGCGATGTCGTCTTCCACGCGAGCGGCACGGCCGGCGGTCTCGCCACCGCGCTGCGGCTTGCGGGCGAGGAGGCTCCCATCGTCGAGCTGAGTTGGTACGGCAGCGGAGACGTCGCGGCGCCGTTGGGGGAGGCGTTCCACAGTCGGCGGCTGCGGCTGATATCGAGCCAGGTCGGCGCCGTCGCGCCGTCACATCGTTCGCGCTGGACGCATCAGCGCCGCCTCGCGGCGGCGCTTGCGCTCCTCAACGAGCCGGCGCTCGATGCGCTCCTGGCGCCCGCCATGCCCTTCGAGGAGCTGCCGGCGAAATTGCCCGCGGTTTTCGGTGCCGAGTCGAACGTGACCTGCCCGCTGATCCGCTACCCGGCCGCCGAATGAAACGCACTGACGAAAAGGAATTCCCGTGTACGCGGTTGAAGTCTCCGACCAGATCATGATCGCCCACTCTTTCCGGGGCGAAGTTTTCGGCCCGGCCCAGAAGGTGCATGGCGCGACGTTTGTGATTCGCGTGGCATTTCTCGCCGACGAACTCGACGCCCATGGCATCGTCGTCGACATCGCCCGTGCCCACGACGTGCTCAAGCAAGCGCTCGCCCCGCTCAACTATCGCAACCTCGACGAGCTGCCGCAGTTCGAGGGCACCAACACGACCACCGAATTCTTGACTAGGCATCTCTTCGATCACCTCGCGGGCGCGGCGCGCGCGGGTAAGCTCGGCCGCGATGGCCGCGCGCTCAAATCGATCCGCGTGACCGTTGCGGAATCTCCGCTTGCGCGCGCCTGGTACGAGGCGCCGTTGTGGTAAGGAACGCCGCCTTCGCGGTGCCGGGCGACCTTGCGACCCCGACCGGGGGCTATGTCTACGACCGCCGCATCATCGCGGAACTTTCGCTGCGCGATTGGCGCATCGAGGTGGTCGACCTTGGCGACGGATTTCCGTATCCCGCCGCCGATACCCGCGCCGCGGCCTGCGCACGACTTGCGGCGCTGCCGCCTAGTCATCCGATCGTGATCGATGGCCTCGCCTTCGGGGTACTGGCGGAGGCCGCCGCGGCGCTGCGTGCGAGCCATCCATTGGTCGCCCTGGTGCATCATCCGCTCGCGCTCGAATCGGGCTTGAGCGCCGCTGATGCGGCCTCCTTGCGCGCGCGCGAACGCTCGGCGCTGGCTTGTGCGCGCCACGTCATCGCGACCAGCGCGGCAGTGGCGCGGCTCCTGGTCGACGACTACGGCGTTGCGGCGTCCCGCGTGAGCGTCGTGGAACCGGGAACGGATCGCGTTTCGCCACCGCCGCGCAAGCGCGAAGGTGAGGTCAAGCTGCTCGCGGTCGGGTCGGTGATCCCGCGCAAGGGCTACGATGTGCTGGTCGCCGCGCTCGCCCGGCTCAGGCATCTGCCATGGCGCCTCATCATCGCCGGCGATTACGCGCGCAGCCCGCAAACGTCTCGGCACCTGAAGGCCGAGATCGCGCGACTCGGGCTTGCCGACCGCATCACCCTGCTCGGCGCCGTGACCTCGGCAGAGCTCTCGCCGCTCTACGCATCCACCGATCTGTTCGTGCTGCCGTCGCGTTTCGAAGGCTACGGCATGGCCTATACCGAGGCCATCGCCCACGGCGTGCCTGTGATCGGCACGACCGCGGGCGCAGTTCCGCAGACGGTACCACCCGACGCCGGCGTGCTCGTGGCGCCCGACGATGTGGAGGCGCTTACGGCGACATTGCAGCGCCTCATTGCGAATCCGAACGAACGCGAGCGCCTCGCCGCCGGCGCCCGCGCCGCCAAGTTTCCATCGTGGAGCGAGCAGGCTGCGCTCTTCGCCCGCGTGCTGGAAGGCCTTGGATGAAGGGCTTTTCCGTCGAGTGGCTGGCATTGCGCGAGCCCTACGATCTCGCCGCGCGCAACGCGCTCGTGCGCGACGCGGTCGCCAACGCGTTCCTTGGGCAGGCCGCGATCTCGGTCGTCGATCTCGCTTGTGGCGCCGGCGCCACGCTGCGAGCGCTTGGACCCCATCTTCCGCCGCGCCAGAGCTGGCGCTTGGTCGACAATAGTCTGAGCCTTCTGGCGCGGGCTTTTACGCCCGGACACTTGCCGCACGTGACCGTCACGACCACGCCGATCGATCTCGCGCGCGACCTCGAACTCGCCCTCGACGGCCCGCTCGATCTCGTCACTACGTCGGCGCTGCTCGATCTCGTTTCGACCGAATGGCTCGATCGACTCGTTGTTGAAGTGGCGGCGCGGCGGCTGCCATTCTATGCGGCGCTGACTTATGACGGCCGTTCGGTCGCGGCACCGCCGGCGCGCTTGGACGTCGAGCTCCTGGCTGGCTTCAACCTCCACCAGCGCACCGACAAGGGCTTCGGTCCGGCACTCGGGCCGAGCGCGGCGGTGCGGGCCGCCGAGCGGTTCGAGCATTTCGGATACGCCCTCGTGCAAGGCCGCTCGGATTGGGTGTTCGGGACCGACGATCGGGCCATCCAGGACGCCCTGTTTGCCGGCTGGGCCGAGGTAGGGCCGCTGACCACGGGCCTGTCGGCCGACGACATCGCGCAATGGCTCGCCCAGCGTCGCGCCTATCTGGCTGCGGGCCGTTCGAGCTTGCGCGTCGGTCACGTCGACATCTTCGCCCGCCCGATCGGCAGCCGTTGAGCGCTGAGATCGCAGTCGAGCAGCACGTCGCCGCCGAGACTGTGGGCGCGCATGGGCGCGCGCACCGCCTCCTCGACGCGCGCGATCGGCGGCAGCGTGAGACTCGATCGTCCGCCGCCGATGATGATCGGCGCGATCAGAACATGCAGGCGGTCGAGACAACGGGCAGCGAGGAAGCGCGAAACCGTATCGGCGCCGCCCTCGATCAGGATGCGGCGGAAACCGCGCGCGGAGAGCGCGGCAACGATGGCGGTGGGGGCGAGTTCGCGGTCGTTGGCTGCAACCGGCACGATTTCGACGCCGGCGGGGAGCTTGCCGGGCGCGCCGGCAGCGGTGACCACGAGCCTGCGCACACCATCGGCCGCCAGCACGCGCGCGCTCGACGGCAGCCGCCCATTCGGATCCACGACGATGCGTGCCGGATTCGGGCCCTCGACGCGCCGCACGGTCAGTTGTGGATCGTCTGCGATGGCCGTGCCTACGCCGATCACGACCGCGTCGACCAGCGCCCGCAAGCGGTGCAGATGGGCGAGGCCCGCCTCGCTGTTGATGTAGTGCGAGTGTCCGGTCGGCGTGGCGACGCGGGCGTCGATCGACTGGCCGCATTGGCCGACCAAAACGAGATCGTCGATGGCGCCCTTGCGCAGCGGCCCGAAAATGTCCTCCCAGGGCTGCGGCAAGGAACCATCGCCGGCGCGGAACGTTTTCGGTACCGGCGCCCAAGATGATGCGGCGCAAGATAATGCAGCGTCGGAGCCGTTTTCACGGCCGCCGGGCTTACTCCGATTGCGCCTCGCAGGGCGGCCATGCGCCATGATCAAATACCTGCTTTCGGAGCCTGTTGCATCGTGCCATGATATTTCGCGGGAAGATGCCTGCAAACGCGCGCAACGAAAAAGACGCCCCCAACGGAATAAAATGCGCCGGGCCGCGTTCTTCTCCGGTCGGTGCGGTTTTGCGGTCGGCGCGACCCAAAGACGTGTGTGTATAAAATGGCTGGGAGTGGAACGTCGGGTTTGTTTGGCACGCCCAAGCAAGTCGCAGTAGAGCGTGGTCTTGCCGAATTTAGGTCCGGGCGGCCGGTCATCGTGACGGCGGCCGGCGAACGCGTCGTGGCCTTGCCGGTCGACGGCATGAGCGACCAGCGGCTTGCCGCTTTTCGGCTGTTGTGCGCGCCGGGGCGGCCGCACCTTGTCGTGACCGCGCGCCGCGCTCGCGCGCTCGGGCTCGATGCCGCCGGTCCCACGGGTTTGGCGATCGGGGATCTGCACGACGCGGCGGCGATTTTCTCGCTTGCCGCCCGAGCGCAAGTCGCCCGCCATCTCGAGGTCGTTGCCGTCGGCAAAACGGCGCTGGCGGCCATCGAGCTTGCCAAGCTCGCCCAGCTGCTGCCGGCGCTGCTCGTCGCCGACGCCAGCACGGCGGCCGTCGATGCCAACGCGCCGCCGTTGGTGGAGGTGGCCGCCGAGGCAGTGGCGCAATTTCAGCGGACAGCGATCGCATCGCTTGCCGTCGTGGCCGAAACGGCGATTCCGCTCAATGGCGGAATCCCAGCCAGGTTCGTGGTCTTTCGCGACGCGGTCGGCGGCACGCCGATCGCCGTCATCATCGGACAACCGGACCTGGCCCAGCCGGTTTCGGTGCGCTTGCACTCGGCCTGCCTGACGGGAGATGTGTTCGGCTCGCGGCGATGCGATTGCGGCGATCAGCTTCGCCTGGCGTTGCCGCAGCTCGAGCAGCACGGCGGTGGGATCATTCTCTATTTGGAGCAGGAAGGCCGTGGCCTGGGTCTCGCCAACAAGATCCGCGCCTATCAGCTGCAAGAAGCCGGTCTCGATACCGTCGACGCCAATACCGTCTTGGGTTTCGACGACGACGAACGCGATTACGGCATCGCGGTGCGCATGCTGCAATTGCTCGGCTGCACGCGGGTGCGGCTGCTGACGAACAACCCGGCGAAGCTCGACGGCCTCTCCAATGCCGGCATCGACGTATCGGGACGCGTGCCTCTGCAAGGGCCGATCAATTCCGACAACCGACGTTATCTCACCGCCAAGGCGACGCGCGCTGGACACAAGCTCGATCACATCCTCGGCGCGCTCGCCGAGCCTGGGGAGGGCTCGCGCGAGTCCTGACCCGCAGGCGCCGGGGTCGCGATCTGCTCGTGGCGGGCGAGCACGGCGGCGACGGCCCCGGCGATCGTCGCGAGCACGCACCAATAGGCATAGCGGAAGTCAGCCGCCACGCCGAGCACGAAGAACGTCATGACATAGACGACGGCGCAGGTCGTCACGCCGACGGCGAAGGCGCCCGCGGGCGTCGATCGCGTCCGCCAGGCGCAAGCACCAACCGCGACGGCGAGGATGAGCCAAAGTAGCGGCCGAAACAGCAAGGTCGGCTGCAGCTCGTCGTGGAGCGCAACGAGCGGGGCGAAATACGGACTGTGGCCGTAGGCCGAGGCCGGATCGAGCCAATCCCACACCGGCAGCACGAGGTTCGAGCGGCCGAGGAATTGCCACATGAAGGTCGCGCGGTGGCTGAGATAGGCGAGCGGGTGCGCCGCGAGCGCATGCCGCCATGCCTCGGCCAGCCGCGGCGTGCCGAAGATCACGTCGTCGGGGCGCTCCAGCCGCCGCATCACGAACGCGCAGGGCTCGGCGTTCCAATAGGAGTCCCAGCGGACCGGGTCGTAGCACTTGCTGATCAGCAGCGCCGTCTGATCGCCGCTCCATGCTACCGGGAACTGATTGTCCCCGCTGAAGTGGGTGATGGCGCCGAGATCGAAGACCGCGATCGAGTGCAGCGGATGCTGCCGCTCCGCGTCGAGAATGCCGTAATAGACGAGCGGGACGAGCGCGTAGAACGCAACGAGGGCGGGCAGGAAGAGAATCGCCGTTCGTTTCAAATCAAAGCGCATGGGCCAAATGACATAAGCGGCAAGAAGCGGCGCCGCGACCACGGCATTGGGCCGCAGCAGCACGCCGAGCGCGATCAGCAGCAGCGCCAAGGCTTGAAGCGCCACGGCTTGAAGCGCCAAGGCTTGAAGCGCCAAGGCTTGAACGGGCGCGCGCACGCGCACGCCTCGATCAGCCGCCGCGAAGGCGAGCACCGCCGCGGCGAGCCAAATGACGGCGAACAGGACGTCGCGCCAGATCATCCCGACGAAAAAGAAAGCCGGCGGCATGAACGCGAGCAGCACCGTCGCAAGCCCGAGCCAGAGCGAGCGCCGCGCCGCAACGAGCGCCAGCGTGCCGAAGGCGAGCCAATACAGCGTGGCCGTGAGCAGGAACATGCTCGACGCGCCGGGGGCGATCGGATCGATGAGCCGCCAGAGCACCACCATCGCGGGCGATTGCCAATCGCCGAAGTGCCAGGCCATGGCGTCGGCATAGACATAGCGGGCATCGACGGTGCTGTAGCCGGGATAGAAGACCAGCACGGTCAGGGCATAGGCGGCCGCCAGCGTGAGAAGGACAACGAGCGACGCCCTCTGCCGCGAGGGAGCCTTGGGTGCGATCGCTTCGCCATGCTCGACGGCAGCCATCAACCATGATCCAAGCAGGCTCGTAGCCGGGCCTACATTTGGGATCATAGCGTAGACCAGCGCTGCCTCGGGCAGACGTTGGGCCCAAGGGCAAGATTTTGGGGCCCAAGGGCAAAATTTTGCGCTGGCGCGATGTCGGCGGGTGGCCGACCCCGGTTTTACTCAGGACCTGGGTTTACTCAGAACGGATCGGCCCAATATTCGACCGGGAGGCTTCTGCCCTGCTTGACCATGATCTCGTGCGGCGAGAGCGGCGCCGGCGTCTCGGTGGCCTGCACGGGGCCTCCAAGTTTCGACCTGGCGAACGTGGCGATCGACCAGACGGCGGTGGTCGCAACGATGACGGCTACTACGGCGAAAATGACGATCTTGCGCATCTCGTGTCACCCTTTTCAGCGTGGCAAGCTGATGATCGCTTTGGCACACGATCGGCAGTTCCGAGGGTGAAGGGCCTCACACAAGCCGGTTTTTTGTCATCTCGGGAACCGCGGCGGGCGGCATGGGGCGGCTTGCCGCGCAGCGTAGCCGTGCGTCGGCGTGCGGTCCTCATGAAAGCCGAAGGCCAGTGTCCACATCCATGATGCGGCCGACGACGACGCCGTCGGCAAGCACGTCGAAGTCGTCGTCATTCCACTCGCCGGATGATCGGCTCGTCGAGGCGCGTTTGAGGATCAGGTAGTCCTTGTCCATCGGGGGGCCTAATTCGGCCCGCATATATGTCTTTCACTCCTGGCATTCGGCCACGGAGGGGTTCTCGTCACAGAGATGTTCTAACCTTATTTCTCGTTCGTCCCGCAGGTAATGAGTAATGGCCAAGAGCGCGAGCAGGATACCGAGGACAATCCAAATATTGATTTGGCGCATAACCGAGGCGGCCCGAACAGAGTGACGAGGCGTCGGCGATTTCGTCACTAGCCCACGAAATCATGGGTTGATTCTGTACGGCCGTCTATTCGCGGGTGGTAGGGGGTCAGTTTGAACGTTAGAAGGATTCGTCAGGAAATGATTTTTGACGCTCAAGAAGCTCCTGAGCCTCGGCGTGGCAATGCTCACATAGATCGTTAGCCTGCGTCGCCTCATTAGGGCATTTCCCCGGTTCATGACCGTGGCTCTTGATCTGGCAAGTGCAATTCTTCTCGACCGCCATTCCAACTCTCCTTAGACCACCCTAACGCCTCGAAGGGGAATTTCCAGAATCGTCCAACCCAGGCGTTCGCCCGGCTCGCCGCCTCAGGCACGGCTGCGGCACGTCCGTTGATCATTACAAGTCAACGAGCAACGCTCGCCCGGTTTCATTTTCACCTCGCATCTGCGTCTTTCTCGCAACAGCTCCCTGTTGCTGCAATGCAC
>JAFAHL010000415.1 GCA_019237215.1 Hyphomicrobiales bacterium
ATGGGGCGCGCACCTTTCGCCTGGATCGAAACCTGTCCCGCCCTGATCAACCCCAAAACCAGCACCGTACTTGCGGCCATTGCGCAACAGGTCGCCAACAAGATCAAGGCCAAGTGGAACCTGCCACTAGCGCTGATCGTCATCGACACCGTCGTCGTCAGCGCCGGCTATGACAGAGAAGGCCAGGACAACGATACCGCCGTCGGCCAGCGCATTATGTCCACTATGGCCGAGCTCTCGAAGGCCACCGGCGCGTTCGTCCTCGGCGTCGACCACTTCGGTAAGTCTGTCGAGACCGGCACCCGCGGTACCTCTGCCAAGGAAGGCGCCGCCGACGTTGTCCTGGCGTTGCTCGGCGAGCGCACCGTGGCAGGCGCGGTCACTGACACGCGGCTGGCTCTGCGCAAGCGCCGCTCCGGCCAGAACGGAGAGGAATTCCCGTTCACAATCCGCGTCGTCGAGCTTGGCACCGACCGGTTCGGCGAGCCCGTCACCACGCTGACCATCGACTGGGCGCCGCAGGGCGCGAAGACGACGATCAAGAGCAAGCCCTGGTCGAAGTCCCTGCGGCTATTGCAGCGAACCCTCTCGACCGCGCTCGCTGAACTTGGCTCACAACAACGCCCGTTCGCCGACGGCCCTATCGTCTGCGCCGTCGACCTCGAAGCTGTCCGAAGCGAATTCTACAAGAGCTACCCCGCCGACGGCGCCGAGAAACAGAAACAGGCCGCTAGGCGGCAGGCCTTCAACCGCGCGATCCGGGATGCCCAAGCCGGCAACCTTATCGCCATCCGTGCCGTCGATGGCGTCACCCTGGTTTGGCTGGCAGCGGGGGAACCGTGACAACCGTACCCCCGCTTCAGAGCGTGACAGACGTGACACCCCTTTGGGGTGTGTCACGTCACGTCACGCTGCGAAGCTGCGCAAGCGTGACATGCCGCCACAAATGTCACGCTCTGTCACGCCACGTCACGCTACCCTGCTATGCGGTCGTGCTGCGCACTTTTTACCCCGCGCCCGAATGCATGAGCCACTTCGGAAGCAGCCTCAGCGACAGCGATGGTGGTTCGTACCGCAGTGACGCTGCCACGGTCGTGGCGCTGACCAGGGCCACCGCCGCGATCGGCGTTCGGCCCGGTAGGCGACAGCCTCGACGACCCCGAGCCGCCAGGGGGGCGTATCGGCGCGCGCAGCGCACTCGCAGCAATGACTAACAACCAGACTTCCTGACCGATGGCGCGCGCTCCCTCCACATTCCGGCAGCAAGACGTGACCCGAGCCATTCGGGCCGCGATCGCCGCTGGTGTGGATATTGCGCGGATTGAAGTCGCTAAGGACGGCAGGATCATTATCGTGACCGCAGCCGACAGCGAGCCGAAGGCGGAGGCGAACGAATGGGACCGCGTTTGAAGCTGCCGAAATACGTTCATGGCTTTCTCGATCGTCATGGCGTTCCGCGGTTCTATTACCGCCGCCCTGGGTTCGCTGCCGTGAAGCTGCCCGGACTGCCCTATTCACCCGAGTTCATGGCGAGCTACATGTCCGCCATCGGCGGACAGTCGCTACCGGCAGGGGCGGCCAAGGTGATGCCGGGGACCATGCGGGCGGTCGCGCTCAGCTATTTTGCCGCGCCTGCGTTCCGGGGCCTGCGGCCATCGACGCAGCGCGAGTACCGCGCCGTCATCGAGCGATTTTGCAAGGATCACGGCGAAAAGCGCGCAGCGCTGGTACGGCGCGAGCACGTCGTTAGGATGATGGCGGCTCGCGCGGAGAAGCCCGGAGCGGCCAATAAGCTGAGGAAGGCGTTGCGGACCTTGATGGGGCACTCCATCGACATCGGCCTGCGCGCTGACGATCCCACGCGCGATGTGAAGGCCATTAGGACCAGGAGCGGGGGCTATCACAGTTGGACGGACGAAGAGATCGCCAGGTTTGAGGATCGGCACCCGGTCGGAACCCGAGCGCGCCTGGCCTTAGCTTTGCTGCTCTATACGGGCCAGCGCCGGGGCGATGTCATCCGCATGGGTGCGCAGCATATCCGCGGCGGGGCAATTCACCTGACGCAGGAGAAGACCGGCGCCGCGCTCGCCATTCCGGTGCACCCGGCACTGGCCGCCATCATCGCCTCCAGCTCGCGCGATCATCTGACGTTCCTGGTAACGAGATTTGGCGCGCCGTTCGGGGCCTCGGCATTTAGTCATTGGTTCCGTGACCGGTGCAATGAGGCGGGCCTCCCGCACTGCTCAGCGCACGGGCTGCGCAAAGCCGCCGCGCGCGTCTTGGCCGAAGCCGGCTGTACGGCGCACGAGATTGGGGCCATCACTGGCCATAGTAGCCTGGCGGAGCTGGTGCGCTACACCAAGGCCGCGGATCAGCGCCGGCTTGCCGAGGCGGCCATGGCGAAAACGCGAACATTCGTTCGCAAACCTGCTGCAAGGTTTGCGAAAAAAGCTGGAAAAGCCTTTGAAATCAAGGGGCAAAAGCGATGATCACGGACTGGCGTGATCGATGAATTTCTTGGGCGGCGCCTCGCCCCATTGCGAGGTGAGCGCCTCTTCCGCCGGCACCAGATTGGAGCCGTTCGCCAGGTTCAGCCGGTCGCTGTCGGCCCAGTGCTCGTGCACGCGCCGCCACGGATCGGCCCAGTAGTCGTAGACCTGACTGCCGAGCACGTGCCGGCCGATCCCCCACATGTGCTCGTATTTGCCGAACTGCGCGAGGTAATCGTGGCCCACGGCGACGTCGTCGATGTCGGACACCTCGAACGAGAGGTGGTTGAGCCCGGTCTTGGCATGGTTGAGGCAGAAGAGCACGTGATGATCGACATAGGTATCGCCGCGGTCGCAGCGATTGAACGAGCCGATCAGATTGTTCTTTTCACCCGCGTAGACGTCGTCGGAGCAGACGAATCCCAGCATCTCGCGGAACCAGTCCACGGTCTCGCGGAACTTCGGCGTCATCAGCACGCCATGGCCGATCCGCTTGACGTGGGAAGGCCCCTTGGGCAGCCGCATCAACTCGCCCGCGCGCAACAGCGGATCTTCGCCGGTGTTGAGTTTCTGCCGCTTGGTCGCGATCGGCGCGAGTTTGGCGATGCCGTGGACGATCTCGATCTGGTAGCCGTTGGGCTCGGTGAGCCGCACCCGCTTGCCGCCGCCGGGCTCGTCGATCGCCTCGATGCCGGAGGCACCGGGCACGCGGGCGACGCGCGCAAGGTCGTCCTCGCTTGCCGCGTAATAGCCAAAGCCGACGAATTTCGGCTCGCCCTTCTCGGTCACATGGATGTGGTGGGGGCTATCTGTGCCGCGCATGTAAAGCGCCGTGGCGGTGCGCTCCGAGCGCACCATGCCGAAGCGCGTGAGAAACTCCTCCATGAGATCGAGGTCGGGAGCCTTGAGCCGGCCGTAGGCCATGTCGGCGACTTTGATGCAAGCCATGATCGTGATCCTGACTAACGAACCTGTCGCGAGCTTCGCATAAACAGATTGCGCCGTCATCCGAGCTGCAGCGCGTTCCGGTATGAGGAGAGCGGAGGGGACGAGAGCCATCCAAATCCGCTCATTCCCGCGCATAGCGCGTCGTTAAGGGCGTTCACGCCCGTCTTCGACGGGCTATGGACGCGCGTGAACGCGCTTACGCTTGGGAATCCAGCGGAGTGGGTCCCCGCTTTCGCGGAGACGAGCGGACTACAAAGGCTCACCCCAAATTCAATTCCTGGAAGAAGTCGTTGCCCTTGTCGTCGATCACGATGAAGGCCGGGAAATTTTCCACCTCGATCCTCCAGATCGCCTCCATGCCGAGCTCGGGATATTCCACGGTCTCGACCTTCTTGATGCAATGCTCGGCGAGGTTTGCCGCCGCGCCGCCGATGGAGGCGAGATAGAAACCGCCGTGCTTCTTGCAGGCCTCGCGCACCGCCGGCGAGCGGTTGCCCTTGGCCAGCATGACCATCGAGCCGCCAGCGGCCTGGAAGTCGTCCACGAAGGCATCCATCCGTCCCGCCGTGGTCGGGCCGAACGCGCCCGAGGCGTAGCCCTGTGGCGTCTTGGCGGGCCCGGCGTAATAGACCGGGTGGTTCTTGAAATAGTCGGGCAGCCCCTGCCCTCGCTCCAAGCGTTCGCGCAATTTCGCATGCGCCAGGTCGCGCGCAACGATCATGGGCCCGCTGAGCGAGAGCCGCGTCTTGATCGGATATTGCGTGAGCTGCGCCAGGATCTCCTTCATCGGCCGACGCAGATCGATCTGCACCACCTCGCCGCCGAGCTTGGAGGCATCGACGTCGGGCAGATATTTCGCCGGATTGTGCTCGAGCTCTTCGAGATAGACGCCCTCGCGCGTGATCTTGCCGAGCGCCTGGCGGTCGGCCGAGCACGACACCCCGAGCCCGATCGGCAGCGAGGCGCCGTGGCGGGGAAGACGGATCACGCGCACGTCGTGGCAGAAATACTTGCCGCCGAACTGCGCGCCCACACCCAGCGACTGCGTGAGCTGGTGCACCTCTTGTTCCATCGCGAGGTCGCGGAAGGCGTGGCCGTCCTCGGAGCCCTGCGTGGGCAGGTCGTCGAGATAGCGGCAGGAGGCGAGCTTGACCGTCTTCATCGTCAATTCCGCCGATGTGCCGCCGATGACGATGGCGAGGTGGTAGGGCGGACACGCGGCGGTGCCGAGCGTGAGCACTTTCTCCTTGAGGAAGGCGAGCATGCGGTCATGGGTGAGGATCGCGGGCGTCGCCTGGAACAAAAACGACTTGTTGGCGGAGCCGCCGCCTTTGGCGATGAACAGGAGCTTGTAGGCGCCGTCGTTGTCGCCGCTGCCCTCGGCGTAGATCTCGACTTGCGCCGGCATGTTCGACTTGGTGTTCTTCTCCTCGAACATGGAGATGGGCGCGAGCTGCGAGTAACGCAGATTGCGCTTGAGGTAGGCGTCGCGCGCGCCTTCGGCCAGCGCCGCCTCGTCGTCGCCGTCGGTGAACACGAGGCGGCCCTTCTTGCCCATGATGATGGCGGTGCCGGTGTCCTGGCACATGGGCAGCACGCCGCCCGCCGCGATGTTGGCGTTCTTGAGGAAATCGTAGGCGACGAACTTGTCGTTGTCGCTCGCCTGCGGGTCGTCGAGGATCGCGCGCAGCTGCTTCAAGTGCCCCGGCCGCAGCAGGTGGTTGATATCGGTGAACGCCGCTTCCGCGAGCGCGCGCAAGGCCTCGCGTTCGACGACGACGAGCTCGTGCTGGCCCGCGCGTTCCACCCGCACGCCCTCGGCGGTGAGCTTGCGGTAAGGCGTGGCGTCGCCGCCGAGCGGGAACAGCGGGGTATGCTTATACGGCGGGGTGACGGCGGCGGGCGCGTTCATGGCGATCTTTGGTTCGTGCAAGACCCATCTGCCGGCGGTTCTAGGCAGATTTCGCCGCCATTGGAAGCGTCATGCGGGAACGAAGGGAATCCGATTCTCCGGCGGCGGAGCCAATGACGGCACGCGCCTATCGATCGAGCTCCTTGAAATAGCGGTAAATGCCCCATTGGCTGAACGCGATGCGCCGCGGCGAGGCGAGATAGGCGGCAATGCGCGGCCGCTTGGCGACGCGCTCGTGCAGCGCGACGACGCGCGGCACCTTGCGCTCGAACCGCTTCATCCTCCGGGGGAAGGCGTAACGCAGGCCCTCGACGACCTGGAACAGCGAAAGGTCCGCATAGGTGAGCTTGCGGCCGCTGAGATAGGGGCCGCCGCTGTTTGCGAGCACGCGCTCGAAATAGCGCAGGAATTTCGGCAAGCGATGGCGCCAGAAATATTTGGTGGCGAGCTTCGCCGCCGCGCGCTGCTCTTCGTAATAGAGGTAGCCGGTGATCGGGTGATGGGTGTCGTGGATCAGCGCCACGAGGTCGGCGATGGTGAGCTGCAATTGATGCACCCACAGCCGTCCGGCCTCGTCGCGGGGCGCGAGGCCGAGCCGCCCGCCGAGATAAAGCAGGATGTTGGCGGTCTGGCCGATGACGAGCTTGCCGGCCTTGAGGAACGGCGGCGCAAACGGCGGACGCGCGCTGCGTCCGGCCTCGATGAATGTCATCATCGCGGCAACGCCACGCTGGCCTCCCCGGCGCGCGACGTCGACGTAGTCGGCGCCCGCCTCCTCCAGTGCGAGGCGGACGAACTCGCCGCGGCCCTGGATCGTCGGCCAGTAATAGAGTTCGTAGCGCATGGTTGCGGGCTAGGTATCTACCCTACGCGGTCTTGAGGCGTGGAATGATCCGCAGCGCGTTCTCGCGCTCGATCGCCATCAGATCCGCGCCGGCGAAGACGGCGGCGAGCCCCTTCACGTGATCGAGCCCGGTCCGATACGGATAGTCGGTGCCATAGACGATCTGCGAGATCGGCACGAGCTTGGCGAGGGCGCCGATCGTCACCGCGTTCGAGATCTGGGCGGTGTCGTAGTAGAAGCGAGTGAGCTCTCCGTCGACGATCGCGCGCGTGAACTTGTCCTTGTAGGGCGGCGTGCTCACCATCTGGATCTGCAGCCGCTCGGCAAACGCGGTCAACGCGCCGCCGCCGTGGGAAAAGATCCAGTTGATGTCCTTGTAGCGCTGGGAGGTGCCGCTGAAGATCAGGTTCACGATGGTGCGGGTGGTGTCGGTGCCGAACTCGATCGCCGCTTCGCCTATTCCCTGCACCAGGTTCACGCAGCAATTGGCGCCGGTCGGATGGGTATAGACCGTGGCCTTGCGGCGGTTGAGCTCCTCCCATACCGGGGCGAACTGCGGATAGCCGAGCCATCTGTCGCCGTAGTTCGTCATCATGCCGATGCCGTCGGCTTTGAGCGTGTCGAAGGAATAGGCGATCTCCTCGAGGCTCGCGTCGATGTGCGGCATCGGCAGCATGGCGAACAGGCCGAAGCGCCCGGGGTGATCGGACATCAGCTTCTTGGTGTATTCGTTCGACGCACGTGCGACCCGCGCGGCCGCAGCCTTGTCGTGGTCGAGAAAATTGACCTGCGGCGTGGTAGGCGAGACGATCGCGGTGGCGGTGCCGGCGCGGTCCATGTCGTCGAGCGATTTCTGCGGCGACCAGTTGACCATCTGCGGGTTGTCGCGGTTGGCCTTTTTCACCGCGTCGAGCCAAGACGGCGGCGAAATATGATGGTGCACGTCGATGCGGTGGGGCTTGGCCTGCGCCGCGGCGTTGCGGCCAGTGGCGGCGAATGCGCCGAGACCCAACGCGGCGATGCCGCCGGCTAAGAATTCGCGCCGGCCCATGGGCGGTGGACAGCAGGCGCAGCGGCCGAACAAAGTGCCTCGAAGCTCGCTCATGCTGTCCTCTCGTGATTGATTATCGTTGAGATTATCATTGAGATGTCCGGGCAAGCGACGCGCACGACTCCGTAGGCCAAGTTGGCGCGATTTGCGGCACGCGGTCAAGCGAGCGCGGCCATTGCCGCCCTGCTTCATCGACCGAGACGCGGCAAACCCTGCCGGTATAGACTTGGCGGCAATCGAAACCGCGGAGGAAACGATGCCCATCGCCCATGTGCGCGGAATAAATATCAACTACGAAGTCCTCGGCACCGGCGGCCCCTGGGTCGCGCTCTCGCCGGGCGGCCGCCGCGCGCTCGACAACGTCAAATCGCTGGCGCAGCACGTCGCCGATGCCGGCTACCGCGTGCTCATCCACGACCGGCGCAATTGCGGCCTCTCCGACATCGCGATCGGCGCCGAAGCTTCCGAATACGAAGTGTGGGCGGAGGACCTTTACGACCTGCTCTCGCAGCTCAAGGCGCTGCCCGCCGTC
>JAFAHL010000746.1 GCA_019237215.1 Hyphomicrobiales bacterium
TCGATCATGACGATCCAATCGAGGAGGTGTTCGACGATCAGATTGCCTGCGCTGATCTTGTGGTGCTCAACAAGCGCGACCTGTTGGATCCCCCGGGCGCCGAGAAAGCAATCGCCGCGATCGTGCGGGCGTTGCCGCGCGCCGTGAAGATTGTACCAGTGGCCAACGGCAAAGTGGATCCGGCGGCATTGCTCGGGCTGGGCATTGGAACGGAAGACGACATCGCCAATCGCCGCACGCGCCATGACGCGGAGCTGGAGCACGATCACGACGATTTTGAAAGCTTCGTCCTGCCGCTGCCGGAGATTTCCGATCCCGCGCGCCTCGCGGCTCGCATTGCGACTGCGGCGGCGGATGCGAGCGTTCTGCGCGTGAAGGGATTTGCCGCTGTCGCTGGCAAGCCGATGCGCCTGCTCGTACAGGCCGTCGGTCCGCGCGTCAGCCATCACTACGACCGGGCCTGGACCACCGCGGAGGAGCGGCAAGGTCAGCTCGTCGTCATCGGTTTGCGGGGGCTCGATCGCGACGGCGTTGCGCGAACGCTGCTAGGGTGAAGGATGCATCTGCTGGCGTCCACTTCGGCGTCCATCGACGACCTGGTCGAAGCGGTCGATCTGCGCCAGTCACCGGGTGACATCGTCATTTTGTCTTTCGCCGACAGCGATCTGTCCGGCCTTGCGGCTGCCTGGGCAGCGCAGCGCGATGTGCTTCCCACGGTTCGGCTCGTAAACCTGCGGGATCTGCGCCATCCGCTCTCGGTCGATCTTTGGCTCGACACCGTGGGAAGGCACGCAAAGGTCGTCGTCGTCCGCCTGCTTGGAGGGCTTGACTGGTGGCGTTACGGCGTCGAGCGGCTGTCGTCCCTTGCGCGCGAAAGCTTCATCGCGCTTGCGGTGCTGCCGGGTGAGGATCGCGATGATCCTCGCCTGGCTGAAGCCTCTACGTTGCCGGCCCACGAACTCAACACGCTGTTGCGCTTTTTCCGCGAAGGCGGAGGAGAGAATTTGGGAGCGCTGCTGCGGCGGCTTGCGCGACATTCGGGAGCGCGCCTCGAAGCGCCCGAGCCGCGCCCGGTGCCGCGTACGGCCGGCTACATCCCCGGTCAAGGCGCCGTCGACCTCGAGCGACTCGTCGAGTTCTGTCAGCGCGGCCGCCCCTGCGTCCCGATCATCTTCTACCGCGCGATGTTGCTGGCGGCCGACACGGCGCCGATCGATGCGCTGTGTCGAGCGTTGGCGGAACGGGGGCTCGAACCTGTTCCCCTGGTAGTCCCGAGCCTGAAGGATCGCGCGGCAGCCGAGTTCGTGCGCGCGGCGCTGGCGCGGCTCAAGCCGGCCGTCATCGTCACCGCGACCGCCTTCGCCGCGGCCGCGGCTGCCGGCGAGCCGACG
The DNA here is from genome assembly GCA_019237215.1 of Hyphomicrobiales bacterium. Taxonomy (GTDB): domain Bacteria; phylum Pseudomonadota; class Alphaproteobacteria; order Rhizobiales; family Xanthobacteraceae; genus VAZQ01. Next base: position 1,392 of record JAFAHL010000746.1, read on the forward strand.
CCATTCGACGAAACCGATGTGCCTGTGCTGCAGGCCGTGATTGCAACCACCCGGCGTTCGGCCTGGTCGCAAAGCCCGCGCGGCCTCGGGCCCGCCGACCTCGCGATGCACGTCGTGCTGCCCGAGCTCGACGGGCGCGTGCTGCAGGGCGCGATCGCTTTCAAAGGGCCGCTGCCGGCACAGGACGACCTCTGCTTCAGCGCATTCGGCAGTTTGCCGGAGGCAGACCGGGTCGCGATCATAGCCGATCGTATTGCGGCGCTGATCAAGCTTCAGGCCACACCGCGCTCCGAGCGGCGCGTGGCGGTGCTGCTGCCCGACTACCCAGGCGCACCGGGCCGGGCCGGCTATGCCGTCGGCCTCGATGTTCCGGCGAGCGTTGTCGGGCTGCTGTCGGACATGGAACAGGCCAACTATCACGTGGCCGGTGCGCCAAGAACCTCGCGTGCATTACTCGACGCTTTGACCGAACCTTCGAATAATGCAGCCCTTCCGCTCGATCGCTATCGCGATCTCGTCGCGACCCTTCCCGGTGAAGCCATCGCGCGCGTGCAGACCGCATGGGGCGACGCCGGGAACGACAGCGACGTGCATGACGGCGCATTTCGTTTTCGCGCGCGCACCTTCGGAAACATCCTCGTCGCATTCCCCCCAGACCGAGGACGCTCGACCGATCGTCGAGCCGACTATCACGACGCGAGTTTGCCGCCGCGCCACGCGTTGCTCGCGTTCGGCCTTTGGCTTCGGCACGTTGCGAAGGTCGATGCCCTCGTCCACATGGGCGCGCACGGCACGCTCGAATGGCTCCCTGGCAAGGCCGTCGCGCTGACCGCCTCATGCTTCCCGGAATTGCTGGTCGCCTGCTTGCCTGTGATCTATCCTTTCATCGTCAGCAACCCCGGGGAAGCCGCGCAGGCAAAGCGGCGGGTCGCGGCCGTGACCATCGGGCACCTGCCGCCGCCGCTCGTCGAGACAGGCCTTGCGGGAGACGCCCGCGAGCTCGAGCGGCTTGTCGACGAATACGCGCAGGCGGACGGCCTTGATCGGCGCCGGCGGGAACGGCTCGCGCGACTGATCCTGGAACAGGCCGAGCGGACCGGACTTGCGGTCGAAGCGCGCGTGCAGCCCGACGATACTCCCGACGATGCATTGCGGCGCATCGATGCTTGGCTGTGCGATCTCAAGGATCTTGCGGTCAAGGACGGACTTCATGTCTATGGGCGCGCGCCCGTGGACGTTGGCGATACTGCTTGGCGGGCGAGCGCCGAAGCGGAACGCATTGCGATCCTAGCCGCCCTGGACGTTCGCCGTATCGCGCCTGGGCCGGCCGGTTCCCCTGCGCGCGGTCGTCGTGACGTCCTGCCGACCGGACGCAACATGTTCGCCGCCGATCCGCGCGCGCTGCCGACGCCGACGGCGACCGATCTCGGCCGGCTCGCCGCCGACGAGGTGATCCGCGCCTATACGCAAACCCACGGCGAAATGCCGCGCGCCTCCGTGGTCGATCTTTGGGGCAGCGCCACCTTGCGCACCGGCGGCGAGGAGATTGCGCAGGGGCTCGCCTTGATGGGTTGCCGTCCGACGTGGGATCAGGCAACCGGCCGCGTCACCGGCGTCGAGGTTCTGCCCACGGCGAGTGCGGGGCGCCCGCGGGTCGATGTGACCTGGCGAATTTCAGGTTTGTTCCGGGACCTGTTCCCCGCCCAGATTGCACTCATCGACGCCGCCGTGCGCGCGGTGGCCGCGCGCGAGGAGGCGGCTGACGAGAACCCGCTTGCCGCCGCTTGCCGCGTCTCCGCGCATGCAGGCGCGTCGATTGCGCGTATTTTCGGCACCGCGCCCGGGGCCTACGGCGCCGGTGTCGAGGACCTATTGGGGTGCGATATCGATCGCGAGCAAGTCGCGAGCGCGTATCTCGCGGCCGTCTCGCACGCCTACGGCGGCGCGGAGGGCGACGCGGCGCTTGCTCCCGGCGCCTTCGAAGCGCGCGTCGCGACCGCGGACTTGCTCGTGCATTGCGCCGAAGATCCCGCGCGCGATCTGTTGGAAGGATCGGAAGACGTTG
>JAFAHL010000456.1 GCA_019237215.1 Hyphomicrobiales bacterium
GCCGAGCAGACGCTTGTCGCGCGTCCATAGCGCGGCACCGGCGGTCAGCCGGACGGCCGCAAGCAGGTGCGCATCGACATACTCAATTCCCAAACCGAATAGCTCATGCTGACCGATGAAACGCAGTACTTCCCGATCCGTTGCGACTGGCTTGGGGTAGGTCCTGCAAGGTCGCGAGAACAAGATCGCGCTGCCGCAAATCACCCAGGGCAAGTTCGCCGATCACGAACGCATGCGAGAGAACGCTGCCGGTGTCGGGAAGGCCGGCAAGCGCCCTGTCGCCCGCTCGCAGATGGTCGACCCACACTGATGTGTCGACCAGGATCATGCCGATCCCGACCGCCGGCGCGGCGGCGGTCTGAGCTGCGGTTCGCTGCCGCCCAGACGCGCCAGTCTGCGCGCGCTCTCGCGTTCGACCAGCGCCTTGAGCGCCTCACGGACGAGGGCAGATTTCTCGCGCAAACCCGTGAAAGCCTGAGCCTTGGCCAGCAATTCGTCGTCAAGCGCAAGCGTCGTGAAGGCGGGCATTGACGTGCCCCCGCGGACGTAGGGCGGATTAGCGTAGCGTAATCCGCCATACTGCCTGACCGGCCATCACGCAACACGACGCAGATTACGCGCGTCACGTCGAATACTGTTACATCAATCCGGTCAAGCACGCGCTCGTGAGCCGTGTGCGCGATTGGCCGTATTCATCGTTTCACCGCGACGTGCAGGCCGGGCTCTTTCCCGCAGATTGGGCGGGCGACAGCGAGTTGTCGGGGGTATTTGGCGAGCGTAGCTGACTGGCTTTACTGGCCGTATTAGCCTTTGGTGATCGGCGCAATACGCTTCGCTATTGCGCCCTACGGAGGTCTAGACCTTGACCAGCGGCACCTTCGGCACCGAGCCGCGCGGCGCCGGGCCGCCTTTCGGGCCGGACGGCTTGCGGCGGGGGCTGCGGCGCTTGGGCTTGGCCTCGGGAATCTTCTCGGGCTTCGGCGTGACCGGGCCGTCGAGATACTCAAAGCCGAGCTTCTCGGCGCCCGCTTCGTCCTTGACCGCGATGACGCGCACGTGGCCGCCGCCCTTGAGTTTGCCGAACAGGACCTCGTCGGCGAGCGCCTTCTTGATGTTCTCCTGGATCAGACGCGCCATCGGCCGCGCGCCCATCTGCTCGTCATAGCCGTGCTTGATCAGCCACTGGCTGGCCTCTTCCGACAGCTCGATGGTGACGTCGCGGTCGCCCAGCTGCGCCTCGAGCTGCAGCACGAATTTCTCGACCACCTTGGCGATGATCTCGGGCGTGAGATGCGCAAAGGTGATGATGGCATCGAGCCGGTTGCGGAATTCGGGCGCAAACAGCCGGTTGATGGCCTCGACGTCGTCGCCCTCGCGCTTGATGCGGGTAAAGCCGTAAGCCTGCCGCGCGAGGTCGGCCGCGCCGGCATTGGTGGTCATGATCAGGATGACGTTGCGGAAATCGACTTGCTTGCCGTTGTGATCGGTGAGCTTGCCGTGATCCATGATCTGCAGCAGCACGTTGAACAGATCTGGGTGCGCCTTCTCGACCTCGTCGAGCAGAAGAACGCAATGCGGATGCTGGTCGACGCCGTCGGTGAGCAAGCCGCCCTGGTCGAAGCCCACATAGCCGGGCGGCGCGCCGATCAGCCGCGAGACGGTATGACGCTCCATGTATTCCGACATGTCGAAGCGGATTATCTCCACGCCGAGCGCGATCGCGAGCTGCTTTGCCACCTCGGTCTTGCCGACGCCGGTGGGACCCGAGAACAGGTAGCAGCCGATCGGCTTTTCCGGCTCGCGCAAGCCCGCGCGGGCGAGCTTGATCGAGGCGGAGAGCGCGCCGATCGCCTTGTCCTGGCCATACACGACCTGCTTGAGCGTCTGGTCGAGATGTTGCAGCACCACCGCGTCGTCCTTCGACACGGTCTTGGGCGGAATCCGCGCCATGGTGGCGATGGTGGTCTCGATCTCCGTGATGCCGAGCGTCTTCTTGCGCCGGCTCTCCGGCAACAGCATCTGCGCCGCGCCCGATTCGTCAATCACGTCGATGGCCTTGTCCGGAAGCCTGCGGTCGTGGATGTAGCGCGCGGACAGTTCGACCGCCGCCTTGATCGCCTCGGAGGTGTATTTGAGCTTGTGGTAGTCCTCGAAATAGGGCTTGAGGCCTTTGAGGATTTCGATCGCGTCCGGAACGGTCGGCTCGTTGACGTCGATCTTCTGGAACCGGCGCACGAGCGCGCGGTCCTTTTCGAAATACTGCCGGTACTCCTTGTAGGTGGTCGAGCCGATGCAGCGCAGCGTGCCCGAGGCGAGCGCCGGCTTGAGCAGGTTCGAGGCGTCCATCGCGCCGCCGGAGGTGGCGCCGGCGCCGATCACGGTGTGGATCTCGTCGATGAACATGATCGCGCCGGGATAGGCCTCGAGCTCCTTGATCACCTGCTTGAGCCGCTCCTCGAAATCGCCGCGGTAGCGCGTGCCCGCCAGCAGCGTGCCCATGTCGAGCGCGAACACGGTGGCGTTCCTGAGCACGTCGGGGACTTCGCCGTGCACGATGCGCCGCGCCAGGCCTTCCGCGATCGCGGTCTTGCCGACGCCGGCGTCGCCGACGAACAGCGGGTTGTTCTTCTGCCGGCGGCACAGCACCTGGATGGTGCGGCTGATCTCGGCCGAGCGCCCGATCAGCGGATCGATCCTGCCCTCGCGCGCCTTCTTGTTGAGGTTGATGCAATACGCCTCGAGCGCGTCGCCCTTCTTTTTGGTGTCGTCGCCGGTCTTGGTATCGGTATCCTCCTCGGCGCCGCGCACCGGGCGCGCTTCCGACATGCCCGGCCGCTTGGCGATGCCGTGGCTGATGTAATTGACGGCGTCGTAGCGCGTCATGTCCTGCTCTTGCAGGAAATAAGCGGCGTGACTCTCGCGCTCGGCGAAGATCGCGACCAGCACGTTGGCGCCGGTCACCTCTTCGCGGCCCGACGACTGCACGTGGATGACGGCGCGTTGGATGACGCGCTGGAAGCCGGCGGTCGGCTTGGAATCCTCGTTGCCGTCGCTCACCAGATTCTCGAGCTCGCTTTCGAGATACGCGGTGAGGCTGCGTCGCAGCTTGTCGAGGTCGACGTTGCACGCGCGCATGACCGCGGCAGCGTCCTGATCGTCGATCAGCGCAAGCAGAAGATGCTCGAGGGTCGCGTATTCGTGATGGCGCTCGTTGGCAAGCGCCAGAGCGCGGTGCAGGGACTGTTCGAGATTGCGTGAAAACGTCGGCATGTCGGCTCTCGTGTCAACGCGTTATATGGTCCCGGCGTTCCCGTTTTTCCATCGTCGTTATTTTTTTTCCATCACGCACTGCAGAGGATGCTGGTGTTTGCGAGCAAAGTCCATAACCTGCGTCACCTTGGTCTCGGCCACCTCGTAGGTATAGATGCCGCATTCGCCGATGCCATGCTGATGCACGTGCATCATGATTCGGTGGGCGCTGCCGTGATCCTTGTTGAAGAAGCGCTCGAGCACATGGACCACGAACTCCATAGGCGTGTAATCGTCGTTCAACAGCAACACGCGGTAGAGATTGGGCCGCTTGGTCTGCGGCTTGGTCTTGGTGATGACCGCGGTGCCCGGCGCGCCCGCCCCTCGCCGCTTGCTGTTGTTGTCGTCATCGCCTTGACGCGGGGCAGGAGGTCCGTTTGCGGCGCTTGCATTCATCGCGGTTGGTCTTCGGCTCATGGGTACTTTACGGGTCAGGACGTGGCAGCTTTGGGGCGCAAAAACAGCGGACCATCGATGCTTCATAATAAGGACGTCGCCGCCCCGGTTCCAGATTGTCATATTCCCGCGATTCGTCGGGAATTCCGACGTATTTTGTTTTGCAAAACCCGTGCCGGCCCGCCGGGTGGCGGTTCAATCGACCGACTCAAATGCGGACAATTCGGGGCAAATTCATCGGAAAGCTGCAGATTTCTCCCGCGACGTTGCGAGCGTCATGCGCTCGCAACCCGCCAGCACCAAGACGACGCCTTCGTAACGCCGCCGGCAAGCGATCAGCGGCCGAGGCCTGTGCGACGGCCCCCCGCATTGCCACCCGTGCGCGAGCAAGCTGCGCGCAAAAACAAAGCCCGGCACGTGCGGCCGGGCTCTTTCAGGTGTGAGCTGCGCCGAGTATGACGCGTTACTTCACCGAAGCGACTTTCCCGAACTGGCTCTCGAACGGCTTATAAGCCTCCCTGGCGAGGTCGGCGTAAAGCTCGCTCAGCTTGGTCGCCTCCGCCACGAAGGTCTCATAGGAGCTCTTGGCATAGTCGGTCTGCACCTCGATCGCCTTTTCGAGCGACTTCGCGCCAATGAGCTTCTCGGTGGCGGCGGTGCTTTGCTCGAACACCTTCTTGGAGAAGTCCGCGATCTCGACCGTGATCGCCTGCAGGCTCTTGGAAAGCGCCCCGAACGACTTCAGCGTCGCATCCATATTGTCCTTCCCCAACTTCTGCATCTCGTCGATATTCCTGACCATCTTCTACCTCCCGGCGGCGTCGCCGATTGCGTGTGACTTTTCCCACATGTCTCCAGCCAGCGAGCCGGATGACACGGATATATTGCATTGCACAAAAATGTCAAGCTTTTATTTTGCAGTGCAATATGGTAGTCCGGTCCGCGGCTTAACGGTTTTGCAATCGGCCTGCCCTAGCCTCCACGAGCGTGCCGCGTGAGCGGCGGTGGAGAGCCGTCAAGGCTCGAAATCGCGAGTTGCAGGAAGCCAAAAAGGTCGGAACAAAAGTCAGAAAACCGCCCTTTTTGACTCGTCCAATCGCTTCACCTCGGCACGACAGGGGTGTCAGCGCTTCGCACGGAGCGCGAAGGGGAACGAGGACGGGGGAAATACCATGCTGCGGATCCGGACCGGAGCCCGTTACGGGCTTCGTTGGGGTTTGTTCGGTTTTGTTGCTGCTGTTCTCACGCTATCAGCCGACCCAATAAACGCCGCGCCTTACGCGGAAATCGTCGTGGACGCCAATTCCGGCGCCGTGCTGCACGCTACCAACCCGGACGCGCGGCGACACCCGGCGTCGCTCACCAAGATCATGACGCTCTACCTGCTGTTCGAGCAACTCGACGCCGGCAAACTCAAGCTCGACACGCCGCTCAAGGTCTCCGCCGAAGCCGCCGAACAGTCGCCGACCAAGCTCGGTCTCAAGCCCGGAAGCACGCTCGCGGTCGAAGACGCGATCAAGGGCATGGTCACGCGTTCGGCCAACGACGCCGCCGTCGTGGTCGCGGAGGCGATCGCGGGCAGCGAGGACGATTTCGCCAGGCTGATGACGCGCAAGGCGCAAGCGCTCGGCATGGATAACACCGTCTACAAGAACGCCTCCGGCCTGCCCGACGACAACCAAATCACCACCGCGCGCGACCAATCCACGCTCGGCCGCGCCATCCAGGAACGCTTCCCGCGCTATTACAAATATTTCTCGATCCGCTCGTTCACCTTCCGCGGCGAGTCGATCTCCAACCACAATCACCTGCTCGGAAAGGTCGAGGGCGTCGACGGCATCAAGACCGGCTACATCAACGCTTCCGGGTTCAATCTGGTGACGTCGGTGCATCGCGGAAATCGTTATCTCGTCGCCGTCGTCATGGGCGGCAGCAGCGGCGGCAGCCGCGACGCGCGCATGCGCGAGCTGATCAACGACAAGATCGCGCTGGCGTCGATCAAGCGCACGGCGCCGAT
>JAFAHL010000478.1 GCA_019237215.1 Hyphomicrobiales bacterium
GGCGCCGGCCAGACGGCGGGGCGCGGGGCATCTAGGCGGGGAACAGGCACGGGGGCAAGACGGCGGATTGCGCAGATGCCATGCCTTTGCGCGCACGCCGCGGTTCGTCACGGCACGCCGGCGACGCGTCTGCCGGCTGGCGCGTCATCGCCAGCGCAACACGCTGCCGCGTTCCGGGCAAAAGGATGCGCGCGGTGCGACCGCCAAGGTTGCGTGACTTGTGGCGGCCGGGCAGGCATGGCGCGCGATGTCGGTCTGAGACTCGTGGAACGGCGGAGCTCGACTCGCGCGGTGGTCCCCGCGATCGCCACGCTCGCCAAGGCACGCACAGGCAGCAGCACGGCAGCGTGCCGTCGATTCATCGGCGCGGGGTTTGCTTCTGCTTCCTCGCCGCCTTCGGCATGCGCAACGGCCAGCTTACGATGCGATCCTCAAGATCGGCGTCGGCCACCTCGTCTTCGCACGCGCCGACCCGCCCGCGCACCGAAATTCCCGCCTGGTGCACGGTCTCGGGATCGCCCGAAACGAGCGGATGCCACCAGTAAAGGTCGCGTCCCTCGGCCAGAAGGCGATAGGCGCAACTGGGCGGTAGCCATACGATTCTCTTGATATTTCTGTGGGTTAACTGAACGCAGTCCTTCACCTTCGCGGTCCGGTTGGAGTAATCGCGGCAGCGGCACGTCTTGCCGTCGAGCAGTCGGCAGCCGACGTCGGTAAAATAGGTGCGCGCGGGGTCGTCGGCGTCCTCAAGCTTGACCAGGCAGCATCGCCCGCAGCCGTCGCAAAGGCTCTCCCATTCGGAATCTGTCATTTCCGCCAATGACTTGCGACGCCAAAAGGGAGTGTCGTCACTGTTCACGAAGGGACTACCTCGCGCGGGCTCGCGGCCCCGGTGGGCGGCGACCGGCATTCCACATAGCATCGCTCGACCGTTGGCGTTCATCTTTTGACCATCTCGCCATAGTTTGGAACCCCTCGATCGGTTAAGAGTGGCGGTAACGGCTGGGCGGCTACGTCCTGCCGGCGTGATGCTTCGGCCCTGAGGGAACCTCTTTGCGCAACCTCTTCCAAGGCGACAGCTGGGCGAGCTGGAAGACAAGGCTGCGACGCTTCCTGCTCGATCTCGATGCGCGCATCGACTTCGGGATGTACCAGGCCAAGACCTGGGGTCGCGAGCTTTACGAGCGCTTCACCGTGTTCATGGATCGCTTCCATGTCGCTGGCTGGCGGCGCTGGTGTTTCGTGGAGCCGCTGTCCGAAAGCCTCACGCTGGGCAACGGCGGCCTATTGGTGCTGCTGGCGCTCGCGATCCCTGCCTTCCGCGAAACCTCCGACGACGATTGGCTCAAGAAGTCCGAGCTCGCGGTCACCTTCCTCGACCGCTACGGCAATGAAGTGGGCTCGCGCGGCATCCGCCACAATGACGCAATCCCGCTCGACCAATTCCCCGACCATCTCATCAAGGCGACGCTCGCCACCGAAGATCGGCGGTTCTACGAACATTTCGGCATCGACTTTCCCGGCTTGTTCCGCGCGATGCTCACGAACGCGCGTGCCGGCGGCGTGGTGCAGGGCGGTTCCTCCATCAGCCAGCAACTGGCCAAGAACCTGTTCCTGTCAAACGAGCGCACTATCGAGCGCAAGGTCAAGGAAGCGTTCCTCGCGCTGTGGCTTGAAGTACGGCTGCCGAAGAACGAGATCCTCAAACTCTATCTCGACCGTGCCTATCTCGGCGGCGGCACCTTCGGCGTCGATGCGGCGGCACAGTTTTATTTCAACAAGTCCGCGCGCGACGTAAACCTCGCTGAAGCGGCGATGCTCGCCGGCCTATTCAAGGCGCCCTCGAGATTCGCGCCGCATATCAATCTGCCGGCGGCGCGCGCGCGCGCCAACGTCGTCCTCGACAACCTGGTCGAGGCCGGATTCATGACCGAGGGCCAGGTGTTTGGCGCCCGCCGCAATCCCGCCACCGCGGTCGATCGGCGCGACGAGCGCTCGCCCAATTATTACCTCGACTGGGCGTTCGACGAGATGAAGAAGCTCGCCGATAGCTTGCCCAAATCGGTGCACGAGCGCGTCTTCGTGGTCCGCCTCGCGCTCGACGTCGACTTGCAGAAACACTCCGAACAAGCGATCGAAAACTCGCTGCGGCAGTACGGTCGCGAGTACAAGGCCAAGCAGGGCGCCGCGGTGCTCATGGACATCGACGGCGCGGTGCGCGCCATGGTCGGCGGGCGCGACTACAGCGAGAGCCAGTTCAACCGCGCAACCGATGCGATGCGCCAACCCGGTTCTTCGTTCAAGCCGTATGTGTATGCGACCGCGCTGATGAACGGGTTCAAGCCGACCTCGGTCGTCGTCGACTCGCCGGTATGCATCGGGAACTGGTGCCCGAAGAACTACGGTGGCGGCCATGCCGGCGCGATGACGCTCACGCAGGCGATCACCCGCTCCATCAATGTCATCCCGGTGAAGCTCTCGATCGCGCTCGGCAACGGCAATCCGAAGATCGGCCGCGCCAAGATCAGGGAAACCGCGCGCAAGGCCGGCATCCGCACGCCGCTCCCCGACACGCCCTCGATGCCGATCGGCGCCGACGAGGTGACCGTGCTCGATCACACCGGCGGCTACACGATGTTCCCCAATCTGGGGAAAGCGATGGCACCGCACGCCGTGCTCGAAGTGCGATCAGGCGCCGGCGAGCTCATCTGGCGCTGGGACCGCGATGGCAAGAAACCCGTGCAGGTGATCACGCCGCAAGTCGCCATGGATATGAACATGATGATGAGCCACGTGGTGGAGGAAGGCACCGCCAGGCGCGCGGCTCTCGACGGCATCAGGTCTGCGGGCAAAACCGGCACCACCAATGCCTACCGCGACGCCTGGTTCGTGGGTTTCACTGGCAACATGGTCTGCGGCATCTGGTTCGGCAACGACGACTACACCGTCATGCATCAGATGACCGGTGGCTCGCTTCCGGCCATGACTTGGCATGAGATCATGGCCTACGCCCACCAAGGGATCGAGCTCAAACCCATTCCCGGACTCGGCCCGCAAGCGCCGTCGGCCCGCCCGGCCGTGGCCGAGGGCAAAAAGGATGGCGAAGCGCCGCCCAGCCGCCCGGCATCGCTTCTCACCAAACGCGGGGCCGACGCTCTGGTCCGCGTCGAGCGCCTCATGGACGATGCCACCCGCGCACTCGCGACCGCTGGCGAGCCGAGCAAAGCTTCGGACAACGCGACGCCGCGACCGCAAGGGACGGTCGCATCCGCGTCTGCCCAGCAGCCGCCTGGCCAGGCCCGCGGCGATTGAGGCCGAGGGGCGGCTTTTGCTACACCCGTCGCTCTGACAGCCACGCTAGCGGACCAAACGTGCGTTTGCTCTTCGGAACCGTGTTTGCACTCGTAATCGCGGCGGCGATCGGCCTGGGCGGGACCTGGATCGCGTTGACGCGGGGCAGCGCCTACGGCGGCGTTACCATCGGGGCGTGGACCGGATGGCCGAAGAACGGGACCTCCGGCATCGACCCCTATGCGCGCGCGATGGTCGCGCGCACCGGCGAACTGCCGGTCGGTTCCGGTGACGGCGTCGCATTCTATGCAAGCACCGACGACGCCGGCCAACCCCTCGACGGCCGCTGCGATGTGCTGTTGAGCGGGACCACTCCGCAAGCCCGCTTTTGGACCCTCACGCTGTACGACCCCGAAGGTCGACTGGTGGCCAATTCGGCGCAGCGACAGGGCTTCACCAGCCAGGAAATCATCCGCAACGCCGACGGCAGCTTCAACATCATGGTCGGTCCGCGCGCGCGGCCGGGTAACTGGCTCCCAACCGGCGGGGTGGAAAAGTATCTCCTCGTTCTGCGGCTCTACGATACACCGATCGGCATGGCGGCGCGCACCGGATCGGAGGCGCCGATGCCCGCGATCAGCAAGAAGGCTTGCCTGTGATTCGCTTGGCACTATGGCTGTTGGGCGCGCTTTTGCTTGCGGGCATCGTCCATCTGACGACGGTCCTGCTGCTCCCCCGTATGGCAACTCAGGATGCCTATGCCCGCGTGTCGGCGATCGCTCCGGTCAACGCCGTGATTCCCGTTCCTCCTCCCACGCCGGACAAGGCGGTCATGCCGTTCATGGACCCGGCGTTCCAGGTATCGGTGTGCCGCTACGATCTGTCGCGAGGTCCGTTGAAGTTCTCCGTGCCGATCAGCCAGGCGTACACCTCGGTATCGTTCTATACCCGCTCCGACGTCGCCTACTACGCCATCAACGATCGGGCGGCAGGGCGGCGGGTGATCGAGCTTGACCTGATGACGGCAGCCCAACGGGCGGAATTGCCGGAGAATGAAGAGATCACCGCGGCGGATCGATTGATCGTGGCCTCACCGACGACCACCGGCCTCATCGTGATCAGGGCGCTCGCGTCCGAAGCCGGATGGGTCCCGGCGGTACGAAGTGCGCTCGCGGCGGCACAGTGCCGCCCGCAGTGAATGCGTTTCAGCCAACGCTACGAGCGGTTCGCGCGACGGCGGCGGCGGCGACGCGGAGTGCTCGCTTCCGGCGCGAAGTCCCCGCTCGGCGCGTCGGCGTATCGTTCGATTCGGATGACCGGAAGGATGATGACGGCCGCTGATCCGGATTTGTCCGCGATCGGTCTTGGCCGCCGCGCGCTCGGCCGCGCTGCCGGAAAGTTGATCACCGTACCCATGTCGTTGCCCCCGTCCCCCTGACGGCTGGACGCCGCAAAGCGGCTCCTGCGCGATTTGAGACCGGCAAGGTTAACGGTCTGCTAACGCGGAGCCCTTAAGCTATTTCAAATTGGAAGTGTTGCAGCAAAGGCGCACTGATCATAATGAAGGCTCTCGCGGCATTTGCTGGTCTTGAGGGCCTGTTCGATCTCGCCGCCGACGGGAACGGCGTCGACATGTACGCCACCCTGTTGCGAGTGCTGACCGATCTCTACCTGCAGCGGCCGATCCACACGCCGGAAGACGAACACTACTACACCGAGCTGGCGTTGCGGCTCATCGATGCGACCGAAGTTTCCGAACGGGCGGCGCTTGCAGCGCGGCTTGCATCCTACCCGTCAGCTCCGCAGCCCGTGCTCGAGCGTTTGGCGCGCGATGTCGTCGAAGTCGCCGGTCCGATCCTCGAGCGTTCGCCGGAGCTGGGGTCCGCCGAGGCCGAGGCGCTCGCCGAAGCAAGCGGTGACGCTCATGGGGAGAGCATTGCGACGTCTCCTGGCGGTGCGCCGCAAGCCGCGCAAGCGCGCGCTGCTGTCAACGTCGCCGAAGCGTCCGAGCTGTCCGAACTGTTCTACGCGGCGAAAGCGCCCGAGCGCCGACTGATCCTGATCAACCTCGACTACGCACCGCTCATCCCATCCCAGCCTCTCCCCGACATCCAACGCACTGATGTCTGGCGCCTGGAATCGGCCGCGCTAGAGCACAATGCCGAGACGCTCATACGTGAGCTCGAACACATGCTCGGGATCTCGCGGGCTCAAGCTCGCCGCATCGTCAATGACGAGCTTGGCGAGCCGATCGTGGTCGTCGCCAAGGCCATGGACCTGCCGGCCGACGCATTGCAAGGGCTACTGTTGTTCTGGAGCCGCTGGCTCGGACAGCCAGTCGATCGCATCTGTGAACTTGCCGATCTCTTCGCCGAGATCAGCACGGACGCGGCGTATCGGCTGATTGCCATCTGGCGCGAGGACAAGCGGGCCGAAAACGAGCCCGTCCAGCGCGAGGAAGTCACCTGGCGGGCAGCGGCGGAAAATGCGCGGCGAGCTTTGTGCGAGCTGTCGCGCCCGCCGGAGCTTGCGCACGATGCGCGCTTGCGCAGCGGCGAACGATCGGAGTGTGCTCAGGCCGCCGCCGCTCAGGCGACGATTTGATCGAGAAAATGACGCCCTGCGCGGTCCTCGACCTCGACGATCCACGCGTCGGGGTCGAAGCGCAGTTCCCGCGCGATGCGTTCCTCGATCTTGGCCTCCGGAGCGGGCCGTTCGCCGAGGCAACGGCTGAACGCCCGGTCCGCCGGTCGCGCGTCCTCGAACACGCTCTGCGGCGCCGGACCGAACAGCTCCGCGGTGCCGTCGAGCCGGTTGAGCTTGACGAAAATGGCCCCGGCCTCCTCGGCGCCACGCCGCCGTACGGCGGCAAAGGCTCCTTCCAGGTGGCAACGGCGGACATAGGCTGCGACCCAGATTGCTGATTTCAGGCGCATTCCACTTGCTCGCTCGTCGTGCCGGCCAACGCAGTATTTACCACCTGCGCGGCGCCGACGAGAGCCGTGCCTCGCGTCTTCTTCGATGATGAGGAAATCGCGCGCCGGTGGGGCGATGAAATCTTATTCCAATGGTCGGCCGGTCATCGCCGCCAGCTCGCGCACGACGCGGTCGGAGGCCTGACCCGTGATCGGCAGCTTGCGCTCGCGCTCGAATTTCTCGATCGCCGCCTGAGTATCAGGATCGACAATTCCGCTTGGCTTGATCTGGCCGTAGCCGTATTCGGCGAGCGCCCGCTGCAGCGCGATCACGCGTTTGGAAGCCGCAGTTCGCTCGATCACGTTGTCGCTGCGGACTGGCGTCGGACGCGCTGCGGCGGTAGCCCCGATGGTGCCTTTCACCAGCTTGGCGGGCGATCGCACGATGGCCTGCAGCAGCGCCTCGTTCGGCTCGGTGCTCGGCTTGAGCCCGGCGGCCTGCTCGAAGTCGCGGATGGCAGCGTCGGTCTTTGGGCCATAAAGGCCATCGCTGGCGCCGTCGTAGTAGCCGCGGCGCGCCAGTTCGCGCTGGATATCGTTGATGATCTCGCCGGGCGAGCGGGAAGCGGTCGGCGCGGCGACCTTGCTCGGCGCCGCCGCCGCAGCCGCCGGCTCGAGCGGCCGGGGACGCGGGACCGACGTGCTCTCCGTCACCACGGCTGTTTTCACCGGGCCGCGCGCGCCTTTGAACATGGGCGCCGGGTGCGAGCCCGACTGCAGGAACAGCACGTTGATCAAAATTGCCAGCGTAACGAAGCCGCCGAGCACGACGCCGACGGCATCTCGCGGACTCCACCCCAGCGCGCGAAATAGGTATGTCGCGCGACCCTCGCCAGCCGGCCCGCTTTTCCCTCGATCTGCGCGCGCCATGGCTTACGCACTCGCTTTCATCGGAATGTTGGCCGGTTCATCGCCACCGCAGGGCAGGTCACGACCTACCTCGCCGACGCGGCCGCGCGCGACGTCAGCGCGTTCGCTCGCGCCAACGGATGCGCCGGCATGCCGATGCGATCTCGGATCGGACCCACGTTCCCGTGCACGCCCGATGCGTTGGACGCGCTCCCCTTATTGCCTTTGTGGCATCGTGTCAGACGCCGCTTAAGCGAACGCTAAAGCCGCGACGGCGCCGCGACACACGAGCCTGTTCGCATCTCGTTTCGCCCCGTTTCGCCGCGATTTTGCCGGCGCATTCATCCGGCATGGTGAACGGTCGGTTGCCGAAACATGGCGCGCGTTCGCGCTCGCGGGCATCGGCTGTCACGCGGTCGTCCGCTTTGGCCCGCAATCGGCGGCGCGGCGGCGACTGCTGCAAATTTTAATCAAATGCCGATTGTTCGAAATTTGCGAAAAAACACGGCTGATTCACCTCGAATATGGACAAAAAGCGCGAGGGGCTCAGAACCAGTATTTCAAGCTTTGCTGGTAGGGTGCGCCCGAATGCGGCAAACCATAGCCGAGCAGGTTAAAGGCAGGTCATGCGATTCCTTTTACGGATGGCGTTCTGGCTTACCGTCATTCTGGCGTTGCTGCCGAGCGGCGGATCTCAGCCCACGCCGAAGCTCACCGTGAGCGCCCTCGACGCCATGCTGGCGGCGAAGGCCACGGTCACCGATATGGGATCATTTTGCGGACGGCAGCCCGACGCCTGCACAGTGGGGTCGCAAGCGGCGGTCGCGATCGGACATCGGGCGCAGGCCGGCGCCAAGATGCTCTACGAGTACTTCAACGAACACGTTGGCTCCCACGACATCGGCACGCCGGTGAACGCCGGGGCCGGGAAACCGGTCCCGCTGCCCACCGCCCGGCCTCCGCAGCATACGCTTTCCCCGGCTGATTTGGCGCCGGCTTGGCGTTCTCCGCAGTGACGCAAGGACATGGGGCAACGCCAGCGGGCGGCGGCAGGCTTTGGGAATTCGGGGGCTGCACGGCAGCCGATTTTGGCCCGTACCGTCGGGCGCCGCTCGAAGATCGGGCTGCCGTCGGGTCAAATCTTTTTCGACGGCAGCCTTCGCCCGACTATACCCTCACGCCCATATATACGATATGTCGCGAACCATGACCCCCGACACCGTGACGACGCTCGACGAGATCGTCGACAACTTTTCGCTGTTGGAGGATTGGGACGACCGCTACCGCTATGTGATCGAGCTCGGCCGTGCGCTGAGCCCCCTGGCCGCGCGCGACCGTACCGAAGCGAACAAGGTGCAGGGCTGCGCCAGCCAGGTCTGGCTCGCCACCATCGTGCATCCGAACGGCCAAGGCGGGCCGGTGCTCACCTTCTCCGGCGACAGCGACGCCCATATCGTGCGCGGACTCATTGCGATCTTGTTTGCAATGTTTTCCGGCAAGCAGGCGCGCGCCATTCTATCGACCGACGCGATCGCGGTGTTTGAGCGGCTGGGCCTGCGCGAGCACCTGACCCCGCAGCGATCGAACGGGTTTCGCTCCATGGTCGAGCGCATTCGAGCGGACGCGCAGGCGGCGCTGGCAACGGCGGCGTAGCAGCCACCTCTCTCGTTTACCCCCACGGCGCGATTTCTTCGTTCGCCATGGAACCTGGCTCGGCGACAACCCCCCCGGGGCCTTCCAATTGTGGAACTCCCGCGAGCGAATGACGCCCAAGGGTTGCGCTGCCGCTATCTGCGCCGCCGGCGCTGCTGACCGAGCCCCATTTGTTTGGCGAGGTGCGAGCGAGCCGCTGCATAGTTCGGCGCCACCATCGGATAGTCCGGCGCCAATCCCCATTTCTCGCGGTACTGCTCCGGCGTCATGTTGTACTGCGTGCGCAAATGGCGCTTGAGTGACTTGAATTTCTTTCCATCCTCGAGGCAGACGATATAGTCCGGCGTGATCGACTTCTTGAGGGATACCGCAGGTTTCGGCGGCTCGCTCGGCGCGTCGCCGTGCCCGCTCGAGACCCGCGTCAAGGCAGCGTGCACTTGACCGATCAGCGCGGGTAGATCCGTCGTCGGAACTGAATTGTTGCTGACATAGGCCGAGACGATTGACGCTGTCAGCTCGATGAATGTTCCACCTGACGTATTGTCGCCCATTGACTGTCAGTCCTACCGCGTCTTGAGCTTAAAGGGAGGCCGCATTTCTACATCTTGAGC
>JAFAHL010000748.1 GCA_019237215.1 Hyphomicrobiales bacterium
GGCCAAGGAGCGCGGCGCTGGCGGCGGCCACATCCGCTTCAACATGGCGCGCGGCTCGATCGCGAGCCACATCTCCCAGTTCCCGGTCGGCACCTACAAGAAAGCGCACGCGCACGGGCCGGGCGCCCACGTCATCGTGCTCTCGGGCGGGGGCTATTCGCTGATGTGGCCGGAGGGCGAGGAGCCGCGGCGCTTCGACTGGCAGGTCGGCACGCTGATCGTTCCGCCCAATGCCTGGTTTCACCAGCATTTCAATTCCGGCCCCACGCCCGCGCGCTACCTCGCGTTCAAGCACTGGACGCCGCGCAACGCGCAAGGCGTACCGCTGTCGTGGATCTCGACCCGGCTGGGCGGAACGCAGATCGACTACGCCGACGAGGGGCCGCTGGTGCGCCGCATGTTCGCCGACGCGCTCGCCCGCCACGGCATGCAGTCGCGCATGGAGGAGGTCTACGCGGCGGAACTGCCGAACCTGCCGCCGCAGGCGGCGTGATTGGAGACCTCTGCTCGCCGCAAATTCGACACCAGATTTAAGGTCCGCTTAAGCGTCCTGCCATCACTTTGCCACCGCGCGGAACGCGTGCCGCCGTGATCGCGTTCTACCTTCGCGGATACCCAGGGGTGGGTTCGGGGAGGGCGCGGGTGGAAAAGATTGTGCTCCTTTGCTTGTTGATTACCGTGATCGGGGTGCTCGCGGAACTGTCGCCGTTGCGGCAGCCGCGGCAATAGCGGGCGCTCACGCCCGCATCCTTTCGCATTCCATGTGAGAGCCGTCGGCGAAGGCGCGGCGCGCCTTGGGCCGCGCGCCTACTCGGCCGCGGTGCGTCCGGCGCCGGCCTGCCCGAAGCGGCGCGCGATGTAGTCGATCACCATCTGCTTGAACTCGGCGGCGACGGTTGCGCCGCGCAACGTGGCCACCTTCTTGCCGTCGATGAAGACCGGCGCTGCCGGCTGCTCGCCGGTGCCCGGGAGCGAAATGCCGATGTCGGCGTGCTTGCTCTCGCCCGGCCCGTTGACGATGCAGCCCATGACGGCGACGTTGAGCGTCTCCACCCCCGGGTAGCTGCGCTTCCACTGCGGCATCGACGCGTGGATGAAGCCCTGGATGTCGCGGGCGAGTTCCTGGAAAGTGGTCGAGGTCGTGCGCCCGCAGCCCGGGCACGCGGCAACGAGCGGCACGAACACGCGAAAGCCCATGGTCTGCAGCAGTTCCTGCGCCACCTTCACTTCGAGCGTGCGGTCGCCGCCGGGCTCCGGCGTGAGTGAAATGCGGATGGTGTCGCCGATGCCTCGCTGCAGCAGAACGCTCAGCGCGGCCGCGGACGCCACGATCCCCTTCGAGCCCATCCCGGCCTCGGTCAGCCCGAGATGCAGCGCATAGTCCGAGCGCCGCGCGAGATCGTCGTAGACCGCGATCAGATCCTGCACCGCCGACACTTTGGCCGACAAGATGATGCGGTCGCGCGCAAGCCCGATCTCCTCGGCGCGTTCGGCGGAAAGGAGCGCGGATTGCACCATGGCCTCGCGCGTCACCTCGCGCGCGTCGCGCGGGGAGGGCGAGCGCGCGTTCTCGTCCATCAGGCGGGTCAACAGCTCCTGGTCGAGCGAGCCCCAATTGGCGCCGATGCGCACCGGCTTGCCGTGCTTGATCGCGGTCTCGACGATGGCGCCGAACTGCCGATCCTTCTTCTCCTTGAAGCCGACATTGCCGGGATTGATGCGATATTTGTCGAGCGCTTCGGCACAGGCCGGGTACTCGGCCAAGAGCTTGTGACCAATGTAGTGAAAGTCGCCGACGATCGGCACGCCGACGCCCATCTTGTTGAGCCGCTCCTTGATGCGCGGCACGGCGGCTGCCGCCTCGTTGCGGTCGACGGTGATGCGCACGATTTCCGAGCCCGCAGCCGCCAGCGCCGCCACCTGCCGTGCCGTCTCCTCGACGTCGGCGGTGTCGGTATTGGTCATGGACTGCACGACGACGGGGGCGCCACCACCCACGAGCACGCCGCCCACATCCACGGGCACCGACCGGCGGCGCTGCTGCGGCCCGGCTTCGGTCATGTTTGGGCTCCTTTGGCGCAGGGAAGTGCCAGACTGCGCCGTCGCCGTCAACGCGCCGGGTTCCCGCGCACAGCCAAGGGCGATTTACGGATCGTCACCCTCATCGGGCGTGTGTTCCCCGCGGCTGGCAGTGCGTGCAGATCCCGGTGAGCTCGATCACCGGCGATTTGGGCGTAAAGCCGGCGGCGCGCGCGGCTGAGGTGAGGGTCGCCGCGACGTCGCTTGAAGACGCCTCCCCCACGGCCCCGCAACGCTCGCAGATCAAAAACACCACCAGCGCGCTGGCGGTGTGATTGTGCACGCATGCGATGAACGCATTGCGGCTCTCGATGCGGTGCACGAGCCCGTTCTCGCGCAGGAACTCGAGCGCCCGGTAGGCGGTGATCGGCGCCAGCCGCGGCCCCTTGAGCGCGAGCCGGTCGATGATCTCGTAGGCGCCCAGCGGCTTGTGGCTGCCCAGAAGCGCCGCGAGCACCTTGCGCCGGATGGGAGTTAGTCGCTGGCCGCGTTGCTCACACCGCGCCTCGGCGATGGCCATGGCATCGCTCGAGCAACGATCATGGTCATGGCCCGGGGGTAGGAAGACGTCGGGGGGGCGATTCGACGACGCTCGCAACGTTTTGGATTTCGACATGCCTGGACCTTACCCGTTTTGAACATTTTTTGCTCTTGTTGCACTGCCATAATTTGATATTGCAATGCAGCAATATCATCCCCACATTGTGCGAATCCCTTCAACCGAAACCTCCACATCGAAATTCGAGAATGTTTCCTATTCTGCTCGCAAATGTCATTTCCAACGCGCTCACGCCGCGCAGTCCGCCGCGGCGCAGGCCGCCGCCTGGGCGAGTGAGCAAGGGTCGCGCCAAGCCGATCAATCTCGCCTTGCAGGGCGGCGGCGCGCACGGCGCGTTCACCTGGGGCGTGCTCGATCAGCTGCTCGACGACGGCAGGATCGGGATCGAAGGCGTCTCCGGCGCGTCGGCGGGAGCGGTGAACGCCATCATGCTCGCCGACGGGCTCACCCGCGGCGGACCGGACGAGGCGCGCCAGCGGCTCGCCGATTTCTGGCGCGCGGTCAGCGTCGACGGCCACCTCGGAAGCCTGCAGCGCGGCGTGGTCGAGCGGCTGTTCCCTTTCGTTCCGGGCGACGGCCTATGGTTCACCGCGATGTCGCGCATGTTGTCGCCCTATGATCTCAACCCGCTGAACATCAACCCGCTCAAAGAGCTGATCGAGCGCTTCGTCGACTTCGAGGCGATCCGTCGCGATCGCGGTCTCGAACTCTTCATCTCGGCCACCAATGTCCAGACCGGGGAGTTGCGCGTATTCACGCGCGCCGAGATCACCGCCGAGGTGGTGATGGCCTCGGCCGCGCTGCCGCTGCTGTTCCGCGCGGTCGAGATCGACGGCGTGCCCTATTGGGACGGCGGCTACAGCGGCAATCCGGTAGTCACGCCGTTCCTGCGCGCGACCGCGACCGAGGACGCGCTGATCGTTCAGATCAATCCGCGCGAGCGCCGCAACGTGCCCACCCGCACGCGCGAGATCATGAGCCGCGTCAACGAGATCAACTTCAATGCTTCGCTGCTCTCGGAGCTGCGCGGGGTCGCCTTCGTCAACCGCCTCATCGACGAGGGACGATTGCCGCGCGGAAGGCGGCCGGGCGAATTCCGCCGGCTCAAGCTCCATCGCATCGTCATGGAGGATCTGGGCGAGGCCTTCGGCGCGCGCAGCACGCTCAAAACCGACTACGAATATTTCGAGACGTTGCACAAGCTCGGACAGCGCGCGACCCGGCGCTTCCTCGATGCCCATTTCGACGACATCGGCCGCCGCAGCACGATCGATTTTGCCGCCAAAGCCGAGCCGGAATTGGTCGAGTAGCGCCGACTAGCTCCGACGCGCAAAGCGCGGCGCCAGGCACGCGTTTGCGCTACCATCGATCCATGACCGCTTCCCTGCTCACCGCCGAAGTCGGCGCGACGCGGCTCGAAATCTGCGTCGCGGACATCACCACGCTCGCGGTCGGGGCCATCGTCAACGCTGCCAACCGAACGCTGCTCGGCGGCGGTGGCGTCGACGGC